>CAVJCN010000106.1:0-6367 GCA_963647945.1 Absicoccus sp.
CACTTACCGATTCACCTGTTTTCCCGATTAACTTTGTTTTATAGGTATGTTTTATACCAAATGGAGTGGTTTCACTTTTATCAGGTGTTTTTCCAATTATAGATTTTACGATATTCCTATGAAACAATTTAGAATCAGTTGAAGAATAGCCCAAAACATCTTTCATAAACTTTGCTTTTGAACCACCTTTGGGATGATTTATATTAAGCAAATAACCCTCGGTTTTCTTTTTGCTATAACGGACATCTCCGAGTGAGTTTATTGGAATATTCATCTGTTCTTTTGCACCGTAACTATTACCAAATCCGCCGTAATAACCTGTACCCATTAGGCATCACCCACCTTTCGATGAGTTTGCATAAAGGCGCTGTCAAATTGTATAATCTCAACACCTTGCTTGTGATATTTACCGAAAATATAATCCGGCGCCGTTCCGTAAACGATAATGGTTTTCGGTTTCAAGGTATTAACCGTATATTCAAGCCCATTTATAAAATACGGTCGTTCCTGCAGAAACTTGATACATCCGTGGGAACCGATTGCAATAATGTTGTTTTTCGGTGCTCCGGCACAGCAAAACAAAAAAGTTCGTTCATCGCCCCACCTCACATTTGTGATTGTAGGAATATTATTATCCTGTAACCAACAACCGATAGCGCGGTTGCGGTATGTATTCCACTGTTGCATGACAAGGGGCATATCACGGTAGATACTGAAATCCGGAGTGATGTGCATTGCCACTTTGTTGTGAATCCTGTGTCCTTCAAGGACGGTGCGAAATTCAAAAACAAAATTGGCGACCATAAGGAGCTGCGGAAAATCTCCGATGAAATCTGCCGGGAACATGGGCTGTCTGTTCTTGAAAACAGCGATTTCTACTCCAAGGGCAAGAAAAAGGAGTATTGGGTCCACAAGGCCGGGAAGAAAACGCACCGGGACTATCTGCGGGAAGATGTGGAATACTGCCTGTCCTTTGCAACCAACCCAAGAGAATTTGAAAGTCAGCTTTATGCGCTCGGCTATACATTCCTGCCGGGATGCCGTTTTCGCAGGCTTCAGAAACGGTTTTGCAGGCTGACCGTGCTTGCCGTATTCGAGAATGTTTGCAAGTTTGGCGTTGCTGCCGCCGTCCGAGCGAGGCTCTGCGAAACCGACCTTGATGTCATGGTTACCGTCCCGGTTCAGCTTGGAGGGAGAAAGGCCGAGCGCACCTTCCAGTTCACCCGTGGTGCGGGATTTGAACTTTGTCCCTCTGCCGATAACGGAGGAGAGATTGCTCTTGACCTTCTTCAACACCACCTCGCCACCGGCCTGCAGGACGGTATCCGCCACACTGTCAAAGTTGCTGCCGAGCTTGGAGATCTTCAGAAGGAAATCCTCCGGCATTTTCATTTCAGCTTTTGCCAATGGTCGGCACCTCCTTCTTTGCCAGCACTTCAATGTACATCCCACGTCCCTTGACATTCTCAACAGAGGTGATATTAAATCGCTCTCCGCCACAAATGAGAAAATGGTCGGTAGTGACTGTCAGCCCCGGAATGCACCGAAAGCGGAACAGATCGGTCGCTTCGCTGAATGCAGCGAGGTTTGCCCAACGCTGACTGCCGTGCCGACCTTCCCGGTATACACGGACGGAAGCGAGGACTTCATCCTCGGAATGGGTGAAGCCCTCGCTGTCCTTGACTTGGCGAGTTTCCACGATGTCGGCAAAGCCGTTCATTTTCCCGAAGCTCATACCTGCCACCGCCTATCCAAGCGGAGCAGCAGATTGACAGTGTTCCACACCTGCTGTGCCGCTCCGGTGTTGTCCGCAAAGAAGCCGCCCGTGCTGCCGTCCCGGCTTTCGTAGAAATGGGACGACAGCATGATGACGGCTTGTTCTGTGGTGGCTGGCATAGGGTTCTCCTTGTAGTAGCCCTCCGGGATGTGCTGGTAGCTTTCGGCGTAAGAAACAGCGGCGGTGATGTAGCTTTTCAGCAAGGCATCATCCGCCGTGTGTTCTAATATGAGGTTGGCTTTCACTTTGGAAAGAAGCTCGTCCATCACCGCCGCCTCCTTTCATTAGGTGCCGGAAGAGGCAGTGCCCTTCTGCTGCAGCACCTTGATGGCTTCGGGCAGAATGAGTTTGCCGTCCAGGCGCTTGGATGCGATGAAACCGATCTGACCGGTCTCCGCAAAGCGCTCGTTCAGGCGCTTGAAGGTGATGCCCAGGCGGTCGCCGATCCAGTAGTAGTTGAAGTCGCCGAAAGCAACGGTCTTCTGACCGGCCGCCAGCTCCGGCGCATAGGGAGAGGTGTAGATACGCTTGCCGAGCAGCGTATCGTAACCGCCCTCGTGCAGAGCAGGCTGCCACAGATACTGACCGTTGGAATCCTTCAGCTTGCGGATGTTCTTCATGGTGGAGTCGTTCAGAAGCCACACGGCGTTCTTGCGATAGGCGCTGTTCAGAGAGTAGAACAGGTCGATCAGCTCGTCGGCAGTGATAGCGGTTGCGGAAGCCGCCGTGACGCCAAGCTGACCGCCGCCAGTGGTATTGAAAATACCCGTGGGCTTGCCGCTGCCATCGCCGGTGAGGAACGCCTCTTCCTCCTTGTTGCCGATACGGCGGGCAAACTCGGTGCGGAAGTAGGCTTCCAGGTCAAAGGCAGAGTCGTTCAGAAGCTCCTCGGACACCTTGATCATGGTAGCGACCTTGTGTGCGCCAATGAGCTGCTGACCGAAAGCGTCATCGCCTTCGGGGATAGTGCCTTCCTCATCGACCCAGGCGGCAGTGCCCTTGGTGGCGACGATGGGAATTTTGTGACTGCCGGACGCAGTGGTGATGACATGAGCCAGGCTTCTGACCACATTCTCTGCGGAAAGGGACTGCACCAGGGTCTGCTCGAATTCGTCGGGAACGAGGTAGCCGCCCTCACTGTCCACGCCTTCCTCCAGGGCGTTGCGGATCTCTGCGGTCAGCATACCGCCCTTGGTGCGGGTCTGCGCCCAGAACGCCTTCTTATAGGCATCGGAAGCACGGCCGGTCTTGGTGTCCACCTTTGCCGTATCGGGCTTCTGGGTGATGGGGGTATTGACCGGAGTGTTCAGCTCACGCTCGAAAGCGTCCAGACGCTCCTGGCGCTCAATCTCACGACCGAGGTCGACGATCTCCTGTTCCATCTTCTCGTAGGTAGCGGTGTCCTCGGCGGAGAGGACGCCCTTATCGCTTCTGTGGGAGTCGAGGAATGCCTTCGTCTGCTCCCAGGTCTTTGCACGCTGTGCGCGCAGTTCGTTGATCTTACTCATTGTTTGTATCCTCCTTAAGGTTTGATAAGTGCGAGTCTCTTTTCGAGCTCGGAGATGGGTGTGCCTGCGGGTTTCGCAGGTTCGGACGGGGTGTGATGGCTCTTGACCTTGGACATGAGCGAGTTAGTGACGGCTCTGCGGCTGAACACAAAACTGTCCTCCGCAGCAGTGCTTTCGCCGTCTGCCTTGAAGAGCAGACCGTCGGCAAAGCCCAGTTCCACGGCTTTGTTGGCATTCATCCAAGTCTCGGCATCCATGAGGTGGCTGAGTTTGGCACGGGATAAGCCGGTCTTGATCTCGTAGGCGTTGATGATGCTTTCCTTGACTTCGGAGAGCATATCGATTGCTTTCTGCATCTCCTCGCTGTCACCGATAGCGACCGTCAAGGGGTTGTGGATCATCATGAGCGCCGTGGGTGACATGAGCACCTTCGTACCCGCCATCGCAATGACGGATGCAGCAGAGGCGGCAATGCCGTCGATCTTGACCGTGACATCGCCGTGGTAGTCCATCAGCATATTGTAGATTTGGGCGGCTGCCACGCAGTCACCACCGGGCGAGTTGATCCAGACGGTGATGTTGCCACTGCCGGACATGAGTTCGTCCTTAAAAAGCTGTGGGGTGACATCATCGTCAAACCAGCTTTCCTCGGCGATGGTCCCATTCAGGAACAGGGTTCTTTCCTGTGTCTGTTCCTGCGTTTCCGAGTTCATCACCGTTCGGTTCTTCCAATTCCAGAACTTCTTCATCGGTTTCTTCCTCCTTCCCGTCAGTATCTGTAGTGGTATTTGCAAAAGCACCCGCATTTTTCAAGGGGAGCATATTGCCATTGATAAGGTACAGGTCGCCGCCTTCCTCTGCCGGGATACGGTCGAGGTTTTCCAGCTCACGGATGTCATTTGCAGACATCCAGCCGTTCTGGCGGCCGATGGCGTACCCGTTCATGCGGCTCTGATAATCGCCGCGGAGCAGCCCCTCCAGATTGAACTTCACGAAATACACGGCTTTTTCGTCTTTCGACAGGAGCGTCCGCTGAATGGACTGCTCCCAGCGGATGACCCAGGGGTCAAGGGTGTATTTCACGAACTCAAGGGACTGCTGCTCAATATTAGAAAAGCTCGACTTTTCCAGGTCGCCGACCATGTGGGGCGGCACTCGGAAAATTCGAGCGATCTCATTGATTTGGAATTTTCGTGTTTCGAGGAACTGCGCCTGCTCCGGCGAGATGCCGATGGGCGTGTACTTCATGCCTTCTTCCAGCACGGCGATCTTATTGGCATTGCCGCTGCCGCCGAAGGTGGACTGCCAGCTCTCGCGCACACGCTGCGGGTCTTTGATCGTGCCGGGGTGTTCCAGCACACCGCCCGGAGCGGCACCGTTGGCGAAGAATTTTGCGCCGTACTCCTCGCAGGCAATCGCCATGCCAATGGCGTTCTTTGCCATAGCGATGGGACTGTAGCCGACCAGACCGTCAAAGCCCAGACCGGGAATGTGAAGCACCTCGGAAGGGTCGAGATACACCGTTGAGCCTTTCATGGTCGGTGCATCATCGGACTGGGTGGAATATAGGTAGTAGAGCTTGCCGTTCTTATCCCGGTTGACCTCCATGCGGTTGGGCATAAGTGGGTACAGTGCCACCACTTCGCCTTTGCCGTTTCTGATGATCTGGGCATAGGCATTGCCCCAGAGGAGCAGGTGCGTCATGAGCGTTTCCCGGAATACGAAGGAACTCATCTCCGGGTTCGGTTCATCGTGGAGTAAATGGTAGAGCGGATGGTCGAGCGCCATTGCCTTGCCGCCGCTGTCCGTGTATTTATAAAGGTGCAGCGGCAGTCCTGCGACGGCTTCCGACAAGATTCGGACACAGGAATACACTGCGGTCATCTGCATTGCCGAGCGTTCCGTCACAGCTTTACCGGAGGTCGTGCCGCCGAAGAAGAAGGCGTAATTGCTGCCCGATGTGCGGTTTTGAGGCTTATCCCTGGATTTGAACAGCCCTGAAAAGATACCCATTGACATCACTCTCCTTAAAAATGGGCAAAAGAAAAGCACCTGTCCGTAGACAGATGCTTTCGCAGTGTTGAATTCAGATCGTTTCGGTTTCGCTCAGTTGACGGCTAATATCCCGCCCACCATAAATCACACGCACGGCATAGACCGTGCCTTTGGTTTCGTCCGGGTAATAGAAAATGAGGTAGTTCTTGACCGGGAAGCAGCGTAATCCTTGACTTTGCCAGGGCTCCTCATCATAGAGCCGATACCGCATGGGCATCTGGTTCAAAGAGAGGATCTCTTTTGTAATTTGCCGTACCAGGTTCACAGCGACCTTCGGTTCCTGCAACTCATAGGAGATATAGTCCAGAATATCTCGAAGGTCTTGTTTTGCCTGGTCGGTGAATTCTATTTCCCAATTCATACGCCGTAGTCTCTTTTCAGTTCATCCATGACGCTTTGCGCAGAATGGGTTCGACCGGCACGGATATCTGCCATGCCTTTCTCAAGCTCTGCATCCTGCTGCTCCTTCGTTAAAGACCCGAAAGCTACCGGTTTTCGCTCCGGTAGCTTCATTTCAAACGGAATGCCACGCTGCAGAACGATCTGCCGCAGAAACATACTGACCGCATTGGACATGGGAATACCCAGTTGATCAAGCACCTGTTCGGCCTGCTCTTTGATTTCAGGCTCTACACGAGCGAATACATTAGAAGTTCTTGCCATAGCTTATCGCCTCCTTGCGAATATAGTATACCACTTTTGCTTGCGATATGCAAGCGGTTCGCAAGAAGTTTACAAATTCAGATAAACAACAGCCCTCTTGTGTCGTATACGCTCTCTACATTCTCGTTGCCGCAGCGGATGGCTCTATCGAGTGCCATGATCGTTGCCACGGCACCGTCGATTTTCTCTGTGGATTTCTCTTTGTCCGGCTTGATGTTTCCGGCCGGGTCGGTGCGGATGAAAATGTTGTCCATCATCCAGCGGAGGACGGGGTGCCCACCGTGGGCGATTTTCTGCTCCAGCACCAGTTTCATCAGCTCCTTGGTGGGCGGGGACATATCCTTGAAGCCCTGTCCGAAAGGAA
>CAVJCN010000107.1:0-1842 GCA_963647945.1 Absicoccus sp.
TCGTTGATTCCCGCCCAAATTGCCTCTGATAAAATCCGTTGATATTCAGCCGTTTTCAGTTTGTCTGCTTCTACAGGATTCGACAAAAACCCACATTCTACCAAAACCCTGTTTGTCCTTGCATTCTTAAAAAGCAGTATGTCGTTTTTCACGGCAGCCTTTCTTTCTTTTCCGTCCTCAATGTTGATTTCAAGGGATTTTTGGATTGCTTCCGCATATATTTGAGCCTTGTTTTCCACCTCAAAAACATTTGTTCCCGTTGTTTGCATGGATGGATAAAAAACCTGAGCTCCGGATACTCTTTCATCCTGCGGGAAACTGTTGAGGTGTATGGACACCGCAAGTTCTACCCCCTCCGCCTCCATAATCTCCTTTCGCTTAAGCAAATCCTCTCGTTTTTTCTCCCTTATGCTTTGGCCCTTTTCCTCATAAAGTCCCCGATCTTCTTCCCTTGTCATCACCACATTTACGGGATATCCTTTCATTTCATTCGCAAGGGCACCGGCAATTTCAAGGTTTATGTCCTTTTCTGCCGTGCCGTCCGCAGCCAGAGTGCCTCCGTCTATTCCTCCATGCCCCGGGTCGATTACGATGGTTATTTCTTTATCGGAATCTGCCTGTTTTTGTTCCGCAATTTCCCGATTTTCCGAGGTTTCCGGAGTTCCCGAAATCCCCGAAGTTTTCAAGGTTTCCGAAGCTTTAGATTCCGCTTCCATGAACCATAGACTTGCTGCCGAGGCTTTAGGCTCCGCTTCCATGAACCATAGACTTGCCGCCGCCGAAGCAGCAAAGCACACCCCAAAGATACAAACCAAGGCTTTTCTCATCTGCCTCCTCCTCTCATCTCCTTTTCCTCTATCCTGCATGATATGACCCGCAAGTGGGGTATATCCTTTACTTTCTATTATATCTATATTATCCCAGTGCCACATCAAGCACCGTCATAAGGGCAAAACCGCCCAAAATTCCCAAAGTATAGATAAATTCTCCTTCTTCCCGTTCTGCCTGTGCCTGAGGGATCAACTCATGCACAGCCACCAGCATCATGGAGCCCGCCGCAAAGGACAGGGCATACGGAAGTATTTGCTGCACCTGTATAACCAGCGCGGCTCCGATAACTCCGCTGACAGGCTCCACTACGGCGGTTGCCTGGCCTAAAAGAAAACACCTTTTTCTGGAATAGCCTTCCCGCCGGAGAGGAACCGACACTGCGGCACCCTCCGGAAAATTCTGAATCCCGATTCCCACCGCAATGCTGATTGCCCCGGTAAGAGCTTCGGGCATATTAGCGTTTTGACCGATTGCGCCGAATGCCACCCCCACCGCAAGCCCCTCGGGAATATTGTGCAGGGTAATGGATATAAGGAGCAGCAGGGAGCCGTTAAGGCTTCCTGTTTTCTTTTCTGCCTTTTCCCCGGCATAAGCCGGGAATTTTTCTCCGGGATCCATTCGCCTTATAAGTTTGTCACAGAGAAGCATAAATCCGCTGCCGAGAATAAATCCACCCGCGATGACCAGCCACGGGGGTGTCGAAAGAAAATCCTCCGCCCTTTCTGCCGCCGGGGAAAGAAGCGACCAAAAGCTCGCCGCGATCATAATCCCTGCCGAAACCCCCAGCACCAGTCTTATGGCTTTGGGATTGTTTTCTCTGAAAAACACCACCGTCCCTGCGCCCATGGCGGTTATAAGCCATGTACCAAGGGTTGCCATAAGCGCCAAAAGTATTACATTGTCCATATTTGTTTCACCTCATATTTGCTATTTCACTATATGCACAGTGCCCGTTTTGTGTTATACTCGGTGTATACACTCGGTGCATACTATGGAGGAAATCAGAATGCA
>CAVJCN010000107.1:2213-6364 GCA_963647945.1 Absicoccus sp.
ATCGGGGTTTCCACATGGGAGAGGACTATATGACCATCGACATTTCCCTGGAAGGGGAGGCTCGGACAGAAACCATTACCTGGGAGATGTGCCTGGAAGCAGAGCGGTTGGCAAACGCTGTGGTGACCGCCGATATGCCCATGATCACCCGGCATTTTGACAGCTTCAAAGAGGCTGACAGCCAGCCTATGCGGAAAAAGCTCACCATCAAAGAGGATATTACTCTGGTGGGGATCGGCAGTGTGGAATACGACTGGGGCTGCGCGGCTTGCTGCGGCACTCACCCATCCTCCACGGCCCAGGTGGGACTTATCAAAATCTTTAAGCTGGAAAGCAACAAGGGAATGTACCGAATTTACTTTGAGGCAGGAAACCGTGCCTTTGAAAAATATCAGCAGCAGTTTGAGATTCTCAATACCCTTTGCAATTCCATGAGCGCAGGCACGGAGGATGTGCTGGAAAAATTCCGCATAAGTCGGGAAAAGGACAAGGAAATTCGCAGCCAGCTTCATTTTCTTAAAAAAGAAATCATCGCCCGGGAGGCAGCTTCCATCATCGATGAGCTTAAATCTCCGAAATCGGCACAGGTTCAGAATCCCGATAAGGCACTATCGTCAAATCAGCTTCCTAATCACCCCCAAAGTCAGCCTCAACCGCCCCGGCGCAGGTATTCCCTGCTTTCCCCGGATGACCTTGTTTCCCTCAGCAGAGAAATAAGTCCGGAGGTAGCAAAAATTTATTTTCTCGTCCACGAGCCTACCCACACCGTCCTCCTTGTTTCCGACGGAAAAACAGACTGCGGCAGGCTGGTAAAAGAAAACGCTTCCATTTATAACGGAAAAGGCGGCGGAAGCAAGACCATGGCACGGGCAATTTTTACAAAGGAAGAATATGTAGACACCTTTATCGACTTAATCGAAAAGCACCTGAGATAGGTGCTTTTTTGTTGTTTTGCACTGTTTGATATGCTTTTTTTATTGTTTTTTGTGTATTTTTTAAATTTTCTGAAAATTTACTATTGACAAGCTCGCTTTTAGGAGTTATGATAGGTGCATAATTTAAATTGTTTAAAGGCTTATAAAAAACACTTAGGAGGGCGAAAATGTTATTTAAGTTTTACGCTTATTATTATTACTACTTTAGCAACGGCAACTGAATAATAAGACAAGAGACTTTTAAATAAATACATTTTTTAGTCCGCTTGTGGTTTGGGCTTGCGCAAAAAGCCAAACCTGCTAAGTGGATTTTTTATTTGCGGGCAATAGACAATACGGAATTTAAAGAAGTTCAAGGAGGATAAGAAAATGAACATCTCAAAGAAATCAATCGTTAACAAATCGAAGAAATGCCTGGCACTCATTCTCTGCCTTGCCGTCGCTTTTTGCTTCGCAGCTTGCGGCAGCGACGCGGGCAGCGACAGTGGCGATGCAGAAAAGCTGAAAATCGGCATTATCAAATTCGGTGAGTTTACGGCTCTCACCAATGCAACCCAGGGCTTCATAGACGGGCTTGCCGAAGCGGGATATGTTGACGGCGAAAATATTGCGATACACGAGCTTTCCGCGGCAGCCGAAACGGGAAACTGCCCTACCATCGCAGACACCCTCATCAACGAAAACTCGGATTTAATTCTGGCGGTTGCCACCCCTGCGGCTTCGGCAGTCAAGGAAAAGACCACCACGATTCCGGTTCTTTTCACGGCGGTTACAGACCCGGCGGCTTCGGGGCTTGTTGAGTCAAACGATGCTCCCGGCGCAAACCTGACGGGTACCTCCGACATGAATCCGGTGTCACAACAGATCGCTCTTGGCAAACAGCTGATTCCGGATGCAAAAACAGTAGCAATTATGTACTGCTCCAGCGAATCCAACTCAAAAGTTCAGGCAGACCTTGCCGCGGCGGCTATCAAGGAACAGGGCATGAAATCTGTGGTTAAAACCATTTCCGCCATCGATGAAGCAAAATCCGCCATCGAGTCCCTCAAGGGTCAGGTTGACTTCATCTACATCCCGACGGATAACACCCTTGCAGACGGCATGACCAGCGTATCCATGGCTGCAAACGAATGTGGGCTTCCGACCATCGTCGGAGAATCCGGAATGGTTGGAAACGGCGCTCTTGCAACCTTCGGAATCAACTACTATGAGCTTGGCAAGACTACGGCGGAAATGGCGGTTAAGATCCTCAAAGGCGAGGCTACACCTGGCGAAATGCCGGTGGAATACCAGACATCCGAAGACATCCTTGAAATCGCCGTAAACACGGAAACGGCAGAAAAATTAGGAATCACGATTCCGGAGGATATTTTGGACAGTGCAACAATTTTCCCGGAAAAATAAGAGGTAAAAAATGATATCAACAGCAACTATTTTGAGCGGAATTTCCCAGGGGCTTCTTTGGGCAATCCTAACCCTTGGGGTATATCTTACATTCAGAATCCTTGACATCGCAGACCTTACCGTAGAGGGAACCTTCCCTCTCGGTGCTGCGGTGACGGTGGTTCTTATTAACGCAGGAATGGCTCCCGGACTTGCGATTCTTTGCGCGATCCTTGCCGGGGCCCTTGCGGGCTTTATCACAGGAGTGCTTCACACGGTATTTCAGATCCCGGCGATTCTTTCCGGCATTTTGACCATGATCGCCCTTTACTCGGTGAACATCAGGATCATGAGCGACAAGGCCACCGTGGCTCTTGAACAGCCTTCGGTGAAAACATGGCTTTTGTCCCTGCTTCCAGAAAACACTGCAAGCAGCACCGTTTCAATCATCTTAGGCTGTACGGTGTGCCTGATAATCGTAGCTATTCTTTACTATTTCTTCGGTACGGAAATCGGCTGCGCTGTCAGAGCAACGGGAAGCAACCAGAACATGGCTCGTTCTCTTGGGGTCAAGACGGATCGCATCATCACCTTGGGTCTGATGATTTCCAACGGTCTTGTGGCACTTTCCGGCAGCCTCATTGCCCAGCTTGACTACGGCTCGGCTCTGGTAACCATGGGTCAGGGCACCATCGTAATCGGACTTGCTTCCGTAATCATCGGCGAAGTGATTTTTATCAGAAAGGACATGAACTTTGCCCTTAAACTCCTTGCGGTAATCGCAGGTGCAGTTATATACAGAACGGTTATCGCCTGTGCCCTTACTTTCAGCTTCCTGAAAGCCACAGACCTTAAGATAATCACCGCCATTGTGGTAGCCTTCGCCCTCGCCCTGCCTGTTCTTCAGCAAAAATCTGCCGAGGCTAAACTCCGCAGAAAAAACAGGAGGTACGAAAATGCTTAAAATGGTCGGAATTGAAAAATCATTCAACATAGGAACAATCAACGAAAAGCAGATATTCAAGGACTTAAACCTTACCATAAATGACGGGGATTTCATCACCGTAATCGGCGGCAACGGCGCAGGAAAATCAACCATGCTGAACCTTATCGCCGGAGTGCATAAGGCGGATGGCGGCAGGATTTTCCTCGATGATGAAGATCTCACCTACAAAAGCGAAACCCAGCGGGCAAAATATATCGGCAGAGTTTTCCAAGACCCGATGATGGGCACCGCTCCTACCATGATGATCGAAGAAAACCTCGCCATGGCATACAGAAGAACCAAACGCAGAACTCTTGTCTGGGGAATTTCCCAGAAAGAACGGGAACTATACAGGGAGTCTTTAGCTCAACTGGGGCTGGGGCTTGAGGACAGGATGAAAACGAAGGTAGGGCTCCTTTCCGGCGGTCAGCGACAGGCTGTAACGCTGCTGATGGCAACCTTGCAGAAACCTCGTCTGCTTCTGCTGGACGAGCACACCGCAGCCCTTGACCCGGCAACCTCCGCGAAGGTGCTTTCCCTCAGCGACAAAATCATTCGCGAAAACGGTCTCACCGCCCTCATGGTAACGCATAATATGCAGGACGCCATAACCTACGGAAACCGGCTGATCATGATGGATAAGGGCAAGGTGATCCTGGATATTTCCGGAGAGGAAAAGAAACGGCTTACCATCGAAGATCTGCTCCATAAGTTTGAGGAAATCAGCGGCTCCAAGTTTACCAGCGACAGCGTGATCCTCGGATAGCCGAGAAAAACAATCGACAAAGTAATAAAGAAACCCTTTAAATAAGTCCTAGAAAAAACAGAAAAAATGCAAGGTCAAAGAG
>CAVJCN010000108.1:0-6357 GCA_963647945.1 Absicoccus sp.
GTATATACTCTCCGCGGAAAGCCCCGTTTCGGCCATTCTCTTTCCTACATAGCGGATTTCGGTTTTCAAAGCTTCTAAGTACCTTGCGATTTCCGAATCTCCCACCTGGTTTGAAGTAAAGGAGCAGTAGAGGCACCTTGTAGGGCAAAAGGGAATGCCGATGTAGATTCCCACCGAATGATCCGGTGGGTTTCCGCAGCTTTCCTGCTGATATTCGTATGTGTCTATCAATAAATCTATTTTTTCCGGGGCAAGGAGATAGGTGTTTGCAAGTTCCCTCTCGACAGCTTCCCGGCTTCCAAGTCTTTGGAACAGCTCACCTGTCAGCTTCACAGGGCGCACACCGGTGAGTATTCCCCACTCCGGCTTTTTATCGGTTAATAAATAAAGTTTATTGTAAATCTCTCTTTTTATCTCGTTTTTGTCCTCTGAAAGGCTCTCGTTAAAGATGATTTCCTCCGTGCTCTCGGAGTCGCCGGTTTCGGCTCCTTGCGCCTCGGCAAGTTCCGTTCCCACCGCCTCCTTCTCCGCAAGTTCCGCCTCTGTATAGAAGTGAAAGTCTTCCGGTCTTAGGAAAATCTTTATCAGCTCCCCGTAATCATATTTATTTTCAACATTTTTTATGATGATATTATACAAAAGGATTTCCTTTCTTTTCGTCCCCTATCGTTGTTTTTTCCATATGTCCCGGCAGCACCACGGTGTCATCGGGAAGCACGAAAAGGCGCTTTTTGATGGAGTTTATAATCGCTTCAAAATCACCGCCGTAAAAATCTGTTCTGCCGATGGAGTATCTGAACAGCGTATCTCCGCTGAAAAGATAGCCGGAAACATATATGCACATTCCGCCCTTTGTATGACCCGGCGTATATATGAAATGAAGTTCCATATTGCCTACATTCAAAGTTTCTCCGCCTTTCACCCACATGTCAGCCTCCAGCGTGACAGGCTTTGGGAACATTTCCGCCGAACAGTTAAGGGCAGCGTCCGCCAGCATTTCCTTTTCCTTTTCGTGAGCCACCAGCTTCGCCGACGAAAAATCTCGCTTAAAGTGCTCCACTCCGCCGATATGATCGCCATGCCCGTGAGTCAGGATTATATATTCAACATCAAGTCCAAGATCCATCGCCTGTTTGCTGAGTTTCGGAGAATAGTCCCCCGGATCCACGATAAATCCCTTGTTTGTTTCCTCGTCATATACCAGATATGTGTTGACCTGAATCGGCCCTGTTACATAGCTTAAAATTTTCATTTTTTACCTCTTGTCTATCTGTAAAATTCTATAAGATTCTATAAAAGCCTCTTGAAGCTCTCAAAACAGCTTCTTACTGTCCAGTAAAATCGTTACCGGCCCGTCATTGTGTATTTCTACCAGCATCTCAGCTTGAAAAATTCCCTTTTCAACTTTCAGACCCTTTTCCTCCAGTCTTTTGTTGAAATATTCGTATAATTTTCGGGCTTCTTCGGGTCTTGCCGCCTTGATATAGCTGGGTCTTTTTCCTTTGCGAGCATCCGCCAGCAGCGTAAACTGGGAAATGGACAAAATTTCGCCGCCCACATCAAGAGCCGAAAGGTTCATAACTCCTGCCTCATCGTCGAAAATCCGAAGTCCCGCCACCTTGTCCGCAATATAGTCCGCATCCTTTTCGCTGTCCCCGTCTTCGACTCCAAGAAGCACTGTCATTCCCTTTTCTATGGCACCAACCTTCTTATTTTCAACGGTTACACTTGCTTCCGTTACCCTCTGCACAACTGCTCTCATAAATTTTCAAAAGCCTCCTCTAGGATTTTGCCCTATAAACCTGGGTCACTCCGCTGATGTTTCTCAGACTGCGCAAAACCTTTTGCATCTCCTGGGTACTGGATATGGAAAGGGTTATGGTCATCATAAGACTGCCATCTTTGCCGCTCTTTGCGTTTACTCCGGAAAGGTGAATGTCCATATCCTCGCAAACCCTTGAAATATCCGAGAGTATGCCCTTTCTGTCGTTTCCGATAATGCAAATATCCGCGTTGTAGGATTTCCCTGCTTTGAGGTCTTCCCACTCAACATGAATAAATCTCTGCTTTTCTTCCGGCGGAAGTGCCACGATGTTTGAACAGTCGCATCTGTGAACCGAGATTCCTCTGCCCTTTGTGATGAATCCGATGATATCGTCCCCCGGCACCGGGTTACAGCATTTTGCCAGCTTTATCATCAGATTGTCCGCGCCCTCCACTACTATGCCCGGGTTGTCCTTTGATCTACGCTCTAACTTCGCTTTTCGCGCTTCCGCCGCCTTGATCTCATCGATAATCGTTTCGTTGGATTTAATTTCGGTATGATTTTCCTCGGAATAATATCCGAAGAGCAGGTTTGCGAACTTGCTCACCAGGGAGCCGCCGTTTGCAAGCTGACTGTAGGCTTCGTCAGTATTGGCATAATTCAAAGCCTTTATCGCTCTATTTACAAAAGCTGCCTTTGTAAATCCCGATGGTTCGTAGCCTCTTTTGCGTATATATTTTTCGAGAAGGTCTTTGCCTTTTTCGATGCTTTCCGATTTGTTTTCTTTTTTGAGCCAGCCTCTGATCTTATTTCTGGCATTGGAACTTTTGGCAATTTTCAGCCAATCGCTGCTTGGGCCTGATGAGTTTGCGGAGGTTACGATTTCAACGATATCGCCGTTTTGCAGCGTGTAATCTATCGTAACCATCTTCCCGTTCACCTTAGCGCCCACGCATTTACAGCCTATTGCAGAGTGAATCTTAAAGGCGAAGTCCAGCGGTGTGGATCCTGCGGGAAGTTCTATAACATCTCCTCTCGGGGTGAAAACGAACACCTGACTTGCAAAAAGATCCATTTTCATGGTTTCCAAGAAGTCCTTCGGGTCGTTTATGTCCTTCTGCCACTCAAGGGATTGCCTGAGCCATGCAAGTTTTATGTCATCATTGGATGCATCGCCTGAGGTATTCCCCTCTTTGTATTTCCAGTGGGCGGCAATACCGTATTCGGCAACTTTGTGCATCTCGTATGTTCTTATCTGAATTTCAAATGGTTCGCCGTTGTCGCCGATTACCGTGGTATGCAGAGATTGGTACATATTCGGCTTCGGCATGGCGATGTAGTCCTTGAACCTGCCCGGTATCGGTTTCCACATGGTGTGGACGATTCCAAGCACCGCATAACAGTCTTTTACAGTTTCTACAATTATTCTTACAGCAATCAGGTCAAAGATTTCGTCAATCTGTTTATTTTGGAACTTCATTTTGCGGTATATGCTGTAATAGTGTTTTGCTCTGCCATAAATATCATAGTGCAGATTCATATCGTCGAGGGACTCTTTTATCTCGCCGATTACGGTGTTGATGGTAGCCTCCCGTTCTTCTGTTCGTTTGCTTACTTTCTCTTTGAGATCCTCGAACTCCGCAGGATGCAGATATTTCAGAGCCAGGTCTTCAAGCTCGAATTTAACCTTTGAAATACCAAGCCTCCCTGCAAGGGGCGCGTAAATTTCAAGGGTTTCGTTGCATTTTTCAACGATTTTTTCGGGTTTCATGTATTCCATGGTTCTCATATTGTGCAGTCTGTCCGCCAATTTGATAATGAGAACCCTGATGTCCTTTGACATGGCAAGGAACATTTTGCGGAAATTTTCCGCCTGGATTTCTTCTTTTGATTCAAATTTTATTGTGCCAAGTTTTGTGACACCGTCTACCAAAAGAGCAATCTCCTCGCCAAAATCGGCGACGAGCTGCTCTCTTGTGTATTCTGTGTCTTCAACCACATCATGCAAAAGCCCACCCACTATGGTAGCGTCGTCCATACCCATATCTGCCAGGATCAGCGCAACATTTATGGGGTGTATGAAATAGGGTTCCCCGCTTTTTCTGAGCTGACCCTCATGCAAGGTCTGAGCCTTATCGAAGGCTCTGCCAATCAAGTCGGTGTTGTATTTAGAATTTATATTCAGTATTTTTTCTAAAAACTCGGCCTTTGTAATCATCAGTTTCTCCCGTTAGTCAGTATTCTTAGTTTGCTTTGGACTTCTTTGCCGTATTTTTCAGGTATTTTGAGCCTTCGTCCTTTTTGCAGAGGTCATAGTACAGCGGGCTGCAAATGAAAATTGATGAACAGCAGCCTACTATTACGCCCACCATAAGCGGAATGATAAATTCGCGAATGGAGCTTGATACCATGATGCAGAGGGGAACCATTACAACCAGAGTTGTCAAAGAAGTCATAATTGTTCTGTTAAGGGTCTGGTTGATACTCTTGTCTATGTTGATCTCACTGCTTTCTCTAGGATTGATGGTCTTGTTCTCTCTGATACGGTCAAATATTACAATGGTATCGTTGATGGAATATCCTACCAATGTTAGTATCGCCGCGATAAACGGGTTGTTTATCGTGAAACCGAAGATCGCGTAAAATGCAATTACAATCAGCACATCGTGTACAACTCCGGCAACCGCTGAAATTCCGTACTTCCAGGATTTGAACCTGAATATGATGTAAATCAGCATACCGATGGAAGCGATTATTACAGCCTTAAGGGCGTTCAGCTTAAGCTCGTCGCCTACAGACGGCCCGAACTGTTCGGAAGCAAGGATGCTCTCGTCGGTGATTCCGTAAGCGTCCTCAAGAGTTGCGATGATCTCGTTTCTCTGGGAGTTATCAAGGGACTCGATGGTCTTGATGATAACCTGAGTATTGCCTTCTCCTGCGTAAATGATCTGCGGATCAAGCTCATATTCTTCCAAGGTCTTTTCTACATCTTCAATGGCTACCTGCTTTCCAAGCTCGATCTGGAATGTGGTGCCCCCGGTAAAGTCGATACCGTAATTCATACCGAAGATTACAGACCACAGCAGGCCTACAACGATAATGGTTACGCTGACAATGTAGAATATCTTTCTATGTTTAATAAATGAGAAAGTCTTATTAAGCATCTGCTTCGGAGTTCCGTCTTCGTTAACACCGAAGTATTTGTTCTTTGCAAATTTTTCGCTGTTTGCAAGGAGCGAAATGAAGAGCTGAGTAATAACTACAGCCGTGAAAATACTGATGATAATACCAATCATCAAGGTAAGCGCGAAGCCCTTAACCGAGGTGGTACCTACTTCGTAAAGTACAACTGCCGCAATCAGCGTGGTAATTTGAGCGTCCAGCACCGTGCTGAGGGCGTTTTTAAAGCCTGCGTCAACAGCAACACGAATGGACTTGCCGGCGCAAATTTCTTCTTTGATTCTCGCAAATATGATTACATTCGCGTCTACCGCCATACCTATGGACAGTATGAGCGCCGCTATTCCCGGCAGGGTAAGTACAACATTGAAGGCCACCATGGACCAAAGGAACATGATTACATAAAGCAGCAGCGCAATGTCTGCGATGAATCCCAGCATTCCGTAGAAGATAATCATGATGAAGAATACGATTGCAAGGCCTATTGCTCCGGCAACGATGGATTTATCAAGGGCATCTGCCCCTACCGTTGCTGCCTGTACGGAGGACTGAACCTCAACCAGTTCTACAGGAAGTGCGCCGCCTCTGATGAGGGCTGCCGTCATGGTAGCTTCTTCTTTGGAGTAATTTCCTGTCATTTCACAGCTTCCGCCGCTGATAACCCCTTGTACTCTAGGATTTACAACGATTTCATCGTCAAGGACTATGGCGATTTCGTTGGCGCTGAGGCCATCGATGGTCGGCGTTACTTCCTGATTATAGGCCTTTCTCGTGCCTTCCTCAAACAACGAAGCGCCCTCGCTGTCAAATTCCAGTAAAATCTTATAATAACTTCCATCCGTTGCAACCTGCGCGTCCTTTACATGGCTGCCGTCCAGTACAACGGAACCGTCTGCAAGGATGAAATAAAGCTGGGCAGTTTTACCGATCGCCTGGATCGCTTCGTCTGCGTCCTCAACCCCCGGCATTTCAACTCTGATGCGGTTGGTTCCCTCGATGGTTACGGAAGCCTCCGCAACGCCCATCTGGTTAACACGGTTATCCAGTACGGCTCTGGTCTGCTCCATCAGCTCTTTAAGCTCGTCCCCTGTTTCATCGGTCTGTGCCTCCATTACAACATAAACACCGCCGTTTATGTCCAGGCCGTATTTCAGGGTATCTTTAACTGATGTTATGGCATCATCTTTTGTCTTGTCACCTATGCCAAAGAGGGTGACATACCAGCCGAACACCAGTACGATGATTACCAGTGCGGCAAGAATTCTCTTAAGTTTTACACTCATTTCAAAACCTCTCATTATTAAAATATCTGTTAATGCCCCTAATACGGGCATTTTATTTTACATTCCATTTTACTACTTTTTGGGGGATTATACAAGTCTAAATGTGTATTTTTCAACAAAAAATCGAGT
>CAVJCN010000109.1:0-6288 GCA_963647945.1 Absicoccus sp.
GCTTTGCGTCTGATATTTTCTGAGATAAAAACCGCCGTTACAATCTGCAAGCATGAAGAATTTTTCGCTATCGCATGTTAGTTCTCCGAGAATCCTAAGTCGATCCTTTGGAGTTTTGGAACTTGCCGGACAGATTTTGAGCAGATACTTCGCCCCGCCCTCGAAGTCCCGCTTGTAGTGGATCCGGGGCCTGCGTCCGCCGTCCTTTGTATTGTCCGTCAATATCATTATCACAAACGAGCCGCAAAGGATAATTGCACAAGTTATCATAATAAACCAAAACAGCATAAGTACCTCCTTGCTTCGGAAAAGTGCAAAAGGTTGCATTTTCCCTTAATAGTATTATCCCCGCACCCGTAGGTATCGTCGGCGTAGCTTTTTCAAGATTTCCGTATCCGCCGGACAGAAATCGTATTGCGGAATTTCGTCTGGGCTAATCCAGCGGATGTCATTATGCTCCAGCATTTGCGGAACGCCTTCGGAAATTGTGGCATTAAAGAGAGTGAGCTTTATTGTCATATCGGGGTATTCGTGGATAACCTCCATGAATATCGAACCTACCTGAATAGTTACGGCAAGTTCCTCCCGGCACTCACGAATCAGCGCCTGCTCTTTTGTCTCCCCCGGCTCCACCTTTCCGCCCACAAATTCCCACAAAAGACCTCTCGCCTTATGAGCGGGGCGTTGGCAAATCATGAATCTATTATCATCCCATATAAGGGCTGCAACTACATTCGTCATAGTGTTTCCTCCTTTTGCGCCAGAAAGCATTCCTCTTCGTGAGAGTAAATCACACCCACCGCCTGTAAATAAGAGTAGATAACGGTGGTTCCCACGAACTTCATGCCGCGTTTTTTTAAATCTTTGGATAGGATATCCGACAACTCCGAACTTGTACGCCCTGTTTCGCAAATCGCCTTGCCATCTGTCCAGTGCCAAAGATAATCCGAAAAGCTGCCGCATTCCTGCTGAATCCGGCGAAAAACCTGCGCGTTGGTAACGGCAGCTTGTATTTTCAAGCGGTTCCTTATAACCTGCGGATTATTGCGAAGGGCTTCTAACTTTTCCTCGTCATAGGCGCAGACCTTATCCGGGTCGAAATCGTCGAATGCCTCTCTGAAGGCTTCCCGTTTATTGAGAACACATTCCCAGGACAGACCTGCCTGAAAGCATTCCAAAATCAGCATTTCAAAGAGTTTTCTGTCGTCATGCACGGGAACTCCCCATTCCTCGTCGTGATAGCGAATATATCTTTCATTTTTCGGGTTTGCCCAATGGCAGCGCGACTTTCCGTCCGGCCAATTCATGTGTGTCCTCCATTCCGAAAGTTGGTGCAAGTTCACCGAATTTCGGAGTACATTTTATTCTTCGTTGTTTGCTGGGTTTGTATCCTTGCAATGATTATCCGAGCCGTAATTTGCCCGTGCTTTTTCCAGCATCAGGAACCGGTCGAAATCGCTTTCGTAAAGGCGATCCTGTATGAGGCGATACTTTTCAAATTCGGTTTCGGCATGGAGCTTTGCTTCTTCTGCACTGATTTTCCCCGGCCCGGTCAAAAGTTCATTTCCGTTGAACTCAAGGAAGCCATCAAGCCGCTTCGCCCAGTCCTCCATGCTCATCGGGATTCTCCGTTCCGCTTGCAGCTCTGCATAGTCCAAATACAGTGTTACTATGCGTTCCAGATAGTTCATTTCCTCTTTGCTCAGATAGTTCTTAGCGATTGAAACATCTGCTTTCAGTATTTTGCCATCCGGCGCGTTTTCCCATGTCGTCAGCCCCATGTGTTCCTTAGTAGCGTCGGCGCGCTCCACGATCAGCTCGGCAGCGGTATGGCGATGAACGGCGAAATGCATCTTGTTTTGCACTGTTTGAAAAAATAAGCGTGTCGTCTTTGCACTTTTGTCATAGTCAAATGCCGTGGCATACAGATCTGTAACTTTCTGGTAAAATTTGCGTTCCGACAGGCGTATTTCACGGATCTGCTGAAGTTGACGCTCAAAGTATTCATCTGTAAACATGTGCCCCTTTTTCAGACGCTCCACATCCATCGTCCAGCCCTGAATGGTATGATCTTTTACGATCTGCCCCGCCCATTTACGGAACTGCACTGCCCTTTGATTGTTTACCTTGAATCCAACGGCGATGATTACCTGCAAATTATAGTGCTTCGCGTTATAGTTTTTTCCATCGGATGCAGTTATTAAGTATTTCTTAATAACTGACGGTTCATCCAATTCGCCATCTTCAAATATCTTTTTAAGATGCTGGTTAACCGCCGCAACAGACACATCATATAGCGCCGCCATCATTTTTTGCGTGAGCCAGATGTTCTCATCCTCATAACGCATTTCAAAGCTGGTATCGCTTTCCCCTGTAGAGGCGACAAAGGTTAAATATTCGGCTGCGGAACTGCGAATTGCCACTTCTGTGTTTCCGCTAATACGCATTTTGTCCATGTCCGTTTTCCTCCAGTCTTGATTGAAGTTTCCTTATCTTTGCCTTGACTTTCAGGCTCACTCTTCCTGTAATGTGCCCTGCTAAATTATATCCCGAAATTATATGTTATAAAACGCTTGCAGACCGCAAGAGAATGTGTTATCATTGAGTCAGGAGAAGGGTCTTGCGGCCTTACCGAATGAGTTTGGGGCTATTTACTAGCCGTGCCGCTCTTGGGTTCAGCAGGAGCGGCTTTTTTTATGCTTGAAATCGTGATTCGTATACGCCTTAGCGTTATCGTAATCTTCATTCTTACCGCCTCCCTTCTCCAAATCCGTACGGACCTTTTGAAATTCGGCTCAGCCACTCGACCCTATTCTCTTGACTGCTTTTATTCTATCACATATCTTCGCATTGAACAAGCGTTCTTTTGTGGTTTCTTGAATATTTTATTTGTGCAACAGGGACAGCCTGCTACACAAACGCATAGTTTATGAGTTATCACTCCACGCCCAGCGCCTTGAACACCGCCTCTTGGGGGCTGCTGTAAAAAATTAAACTGAAAGCACCCACCAGTTCTGACGGCACGGTGCCCAGGTCAGCCGCCGAAGTAATCGGCAGCAAAACTTTCTTTGCACCGCTGTCAAGACATACCTGCAACACATTTGCCAAATCCTCCGGCTTGATAAGGCTTCCGCTGATACTGATTTCGCCCAAAATCGCCAGATTCGCCAGCGCAGGGCGCATGAGCGCAGCAGAAGCGATAGCAATCAATGTAGGAAGCGCCAGAGTCGGAGTCATGCCGATGCCATTTAGGTCAGAATAACTGACGATGTAATCTTTGTTCGTGGTACTGATGTTTCCGCTGATGCTTCGGCTGTTGGCTTTCAGATAATTAAAGGCGGTGTTTGTCGCTTCTTTTGCCTCTCTGTCGGTTCCAAGCCCGGTACGCTCAAACTTGCCGCTGCCGGTAAGCATCTCCGTTTCCAGTCGATACACGCCAATCATGCCGCTTTTTCCCTTGGAAACCGAATAAATCTGCCCCGGCTTGCACATTCCGTCGGGAATCAGCTTGCCGCCGCCCTGCTCCGGCACAGACACGAAACGCTCCTCAAAGCTCTCGTTGTCGATATAGGAAAAATTCACATCATAAAACTCCATGCCGCCGATTTTCTTTAATTGCTCCTTAACTCTGCGGCGCATTTCCAAGGAAATAACAAGGATTTCCTCAATTTCTTCTTTCGTATAATTCCCATCGGGATAAAGGAGTTTCACAAAGCCAGAAACCATCTTGCGAACGGCAATGGTGTCCCGCTGATTCAGGTTGCTTCCCAGGCGAAAATACTTGTCAAAAGCGTCCCCAAAGGATTCTTTTCGCATTTCACGCATATATTCCGAAAGATAATCGGTGATAAAACCATAGTCGTCGGTGAAAAAGTCCGGTCTGTATTTCGGGATTTCCCAGCCCGGCACATAACAGTGCATACGGTCGAGAAACGCCGTGTCATAAGCCATGGCCTCCGGGAACGGCTCAAACAAATGAGAAGTTTTTAGCAGTACATCTACGCTCTGATTGATGTTTCCCACAAATACCATCGATGCCGAAGCCGCCTTTTCCTCGCGACCTCTGGCAAAAGACCCCGACGCCATGTAGTCCTTCATAATCTGCACGCCGTCCTTGTCCTTAAAGGTAATGCCCGCCACCTCGTCAAAGGCCACCACATCCCACATTCCCACAAGTCCAACTGTTTTGCTTGCCATGTTATAAAACAGGTTCGCCACCGTGGTCTGACCGCCGGAAACCAAAATGCTGTTCGGTGAAATTTCCTTGTAAAGGTGCGATTTTCCCGTGCTTCGAGGTCCCAGCTCGCAGAGGTTAAAATTGTTTTCCACCAGCGGAATCATACGGGCAAGCAGCAGCCAGCGAGCGCGCTCCGAAAGCTTGTCCGGCTCCATTCCCGTGGAGCGAAGCAACACATCCATCCATTCTTCCTTTGTAAACTCCCGCCGCCCTTCTTTGAGCGCCGCCATGTCGATATGCGGCATCTGGATCGGCATAAGTTTACGAATGCTGATAGGTGTCGCCTTTTTATCGTCTATGTCGAACTCATAATCAAGCTGCAAAATACACCAGATCCCACCGCAGAGCAGCCTGTCGAACTTGGACGGATAGTCTTCATGGATCGGAATGTCCTTAATGCCGAGGTTGGAAAACTCCGCCTCGTACCTGTCTTCTCTGATATTCAGCCGCACTGTGATTTTGTCGATAACCGTATAGCTTCCCCTCTCACGCAAAACAGAAAGTACCTTTTGTGCCTCGTCGGGGCGGACAAAATTATCGGCAAGAATACGCTTGACGCGGTTTACGCCCTCCTCTATGATTTCCTCATCATCCGAACTGCAATATTGCCCCAGCAAAAACTCCAACACATATACAGGCACATTTGCGCCCTCTTTGATGTGTTTTGTCAGGTCTTTGCGGACGATTTTGCCGTCAAAGAGCTGCCGCAATTTCTGTTTGATCACAAGTCTTTTATCATCAGCTTCCATAAAAGCGTCCATTCCATCTTCCTCCACAACTAAAATCCAAAGTCAAACTCATCTGCAAAAGCGATATCCATCACAATTTCCCGCCGCAAAACTTCAAGTCCTCGGCTGTCGTCGTATGCTACGAGATAATATTTTCGGGATTTATCGTATTTTTTGTTCTTAAAAGAAAACCTCAAGCGGAAAACACGATTCGCCGCGCTTTCGTCTTTTTTATCCGCGATATATAAATGCTCGTTTGAGATTTTTTCTCCGTTTCCGTCCACGAAATAAATGCGGTAGGTTGTTTCTTTCACCACATCGCTGACCGCCTCTGTCTGCACAAAATCCAGCGAGGTAATGAGATTCGTAATCTTTGTATTCAGGCTCACCAGCGCAATCTGCGCGTTTGTGGTTTCCTTGAAACTGCGGTCTGTCTTTACCTCAATCAGTGGAACCAGCATTTCCTGCGGCGAAGAACCGCCGTGAACATAGTTCAGCCCGCCGCCCTGCGCTTTAAAAATATCCGCTCCCATGGGACAGGTCACAATCCGTTTATCTCCGTTCATAAATGTAGCCCCAATAGGAATGGAAACGGTTCCTTCCCCATTCACAGCAGAATCCGTCACCAGATACCGCCGCCCGAACCGACTCGCGCCATCGCCTTTCGGCAGCTGCATCTTATCACTTTCCGTCAGTTTGTTCCTGCGATACAGAAATCCGTGGTCAGCCGTCACGAGGAAATGAGAACGGTTTGCGCTGACCGTGAGTCGGCGGATCAAAGCCGCAATTTCGTCAATCGCTTCCTCGCAGGCAAGGAACACTTCGTTTTCGGTGTTTTGCTTATCCCCTCTGGCATCAATCTGATTATGGTAGATGTACACGACTTCCTGCCGCGTAAAAATCTGCCTAAGCTCCGTAACGCTCATATTCTTTATCTCGTCAAACTGCACACAGCGGCTTGCGGGGTTGTAGCTTTGCAAAATCTGTTGGCGTTGCTCCAGGGTGTCGCTTCGTTTTTCGTCTACAAGCATCGTGTAATCTTCGGAAAGTTCCAGGGACTTATGGGGCAGCAGCGCCGCCATGCCGTAAGAAGTGATGGACGGCAGTGTACTCGTCATGACCTTCATTGTGGTCGTACATTTTTCGTCTGCCTGAAGTTTTTCAAACAGACTCATGCCCACCTCATAGCGAAGCGCATCGGAGATAATCACCACAAGCTGGTCTTTTGCGTATTCAACATTTTGCTTGTAGAACGCCGCCTGCTTTTCCGTTTTCGAGCTGTCCGCTTCTTTTGCGAAAACCTCGTTCCAGTTTGCGCAGACC
>CAVJCN010000110.1:0-6283 GCA_963647945.1 Absicoccus sp.
TAATACAGGGCACAGCAGCACTTCGATTTCCGCCGCGGCGGGAATGGCGGCAGCGAGGGATTTGAAGGGCGAAAAACACGAGGTTATTGCGGTTATCGGTGACGGCTCCCTTACGGGAGGAATGGCCTATGAGGCACTGAATAATATCGGTGCTTCCAAGTCAAAGGTCATCGTGGTGCTCAACGACAACGGAATGTCCATCTCGCCGAATATCGGCGGTATTTCAAAGCACCTTGACTCCCTGCGAACATCCAAGGGCTATTTGGGCGCGAAAAGATTCATAAAAAACAGAATCGCTGCGATTCCCAGCGTAGGAAAGGGCATTGCAAATAGTCTTGCGGAGCTGAAAAATGATATCAAATATTCCATGATGGATTACGGCGGAGTTCTCTTTGAAGAACTTGGCTTTACATATTTCGGGCCGGTGGACGGTCACGATATCACAAAACTTTGTGATGCCTTTAACAGGGCAAAGATGCTTGACGAGCCGGTGATTATTCATGTAATTACCCAAAAGGGCAAGGGATATCGCAACGCCGAAAAAGCCCCGGGGAAATTCCACGGCATCGCGCCCTTTGACCCGGAAACCGGAGAGGTGCTGAAAAAACCTCAGCGCCCGACCTATTCTGCGCTCATGGGTGAACATCTTGCAGAACTTGCAAGAAAGGATAAGCGCATCGTTGCCATTACCGCGGCAATGGGCGAGGCTACGGGGCTTGGAAGCTTTGCAAAGGAATTTCCCGACCGATTTTTCGATGTGGGAATTGCCGAGCAGCACGCAGTGACCTTTGCGGCGGGGCTTGCAAAAGAGGGGTTCAGACCCTTTGTCTGCATCTACTCCTCGTTCCTGCAGCGGGCATATGACCAGATGCTTCACGATGTATGTCTGCAAAATCTTCCGGTGACCTTTATGATCGACCGGGCGGGAATCGTCGGGGCGGACGGGGAAACACATAACGGAGTATTTGATCTGAGCTACCTGAATCCCATGCCGAATATGACCGTGCTGGCGCCAACCTGCGACAAGGCGCTTACAGACTCTATGGATTATGCTTTGGCTCTGGAAGGGCCTTGTGCAATTCGTTATCCGAGAGGTGAAATTTCTCTTGAGGAGGAAGGCAGAGTTCCGTCGATGATGTTTTACGGAGCAGAAGCACGAAAGCGCGATAATACTTCTGAACGCATTGAAATCCTTGGAGTCGGCAGGATGGCGAAAATCGGCAGACAGGTTTTTCAGCTTCTTGCGAGCAAAGGAATTTATGCACATTATCAGGATGTGCTCATCATAAAGCCGATTGAAAAGTCTGCCGCAGTCCGGCTGCGCGGCAGGACAATCGCAGTAATTGAGGATAATGTTGTCACAGGCGGATTTGGGCAGACTTTGCGCGCAAACTCAGGAGCAGACAAGAAAATTCTCACTTTCGGCTGGCCCGACAAGTTTATTGAACAGGGAACCTTTGAGGAACTGACGGACAGATACGGCTTATCGGCAGAAAAAATCGCAGAAAGGATATGTGAAGAGCTTGAAAGAAAGGCTTGATGTTTTGCTTGTAAAAAAAGGCTTTTATCCCTCCCGAGAAAGGGCGAAGGCGTCCATTATGGCGGGAATCGTCTATGTGGAGGGGCAAAAAAGCGACAAAGCAGGCAATATGATTGACGAAAACGCGAAAATTTTCGTGAAAGAAAATATTTGCCCCTATGTGAGCAGGGGCGGGCTGAAACTGGAAAAATCCATGAAACTTTGGCCCATTGACCTGAAAGATGCCGTGTGTATGGATATCGGCGCTTCCACCGGCGGCTTTACGGACTGTATGCTCCAAAAGGGTGCCCGCAAGGTCTACGCGGTGGATGTGGGCTACGGGCAGCTGGACTACAAGCTGAGAATCGACCCCCGGGTCGTGAATATGGAAAAGTGCAATATCAGATATTTGGACTTTTCGCTGATCAAAGACCCGATAGATTTCATAAGCATAGATGTTTCTTTCATTTCGCTGAAGCTGGTTTTTCCTGTGGCATCTAAACTGCTCAGCGATGGCGGAAGCCTCGTATGCCTTGTAAAACCTCAGTTTGAGGCGGGGAGAGACCAGGTGGGCAAAAAAGGCATCGTCCGAGATAAAAAAGTCCATGATGAAGTCATAAAAAATGTGGTACAATATGGTATAGACAGCAATTTGCAGCCGGCAGGGCTTACATATAGCCCTGTGACAGGGGCGAAGGGGAATATCGAATACCTTCTGTACCTGACGAAAACCCAAGGGGCGCAAGGCGGGCAAGCTGCGATAAGCTCCGAGGACATTGAAACCATTGTCAACGCCTCCCACGAGGAGTTAGAAAAATAATCACTAAAAGATGTAAAAAGAAAAGAGGAGAATTAAAAATGAAACTATCACAAAAGATTCAAGCCATGGAACTTTCCCCAATCAGAAAGTTCGTACCTTACGCGGATGCCGCAAGAGCTGCAGGGAAGAAGGTTTACGGTCTTAACATCGGGCAGCCGGACATCAAGACTCCAAGGGCTTTCTTTGACGCGGTAAAGAACTTCGACCAGGAAGTCCTGGCTTATGCAAATTCCCAGGGCGTAAAGGAACTTATCGAAGCTCTGCTGGGCTACTACAAGAGAATCGGTATCGACTTTGAAAACAAGGACATCCTTATCACCAACGGCGGTTCCGAAGCTCTGTCGATGATTTTCACCGGTATCCTCGACCCGGGCGACGAAGTAATCATGGCTGAACCTTTCTATACAAACTACAAGACCTTCGTCAAGGCGGCAGGCGGCGAAGTTGTTGCAATTCCAACGACTGCTGACGACGGATACCAGTACGCCGTAAGAGAAAAAATCGAAGGCGTTATTACTCCTAATACAAAAGCAATCGCAATCATCAACCCGGGCAACCCGACAGGTAAGGTTCTGACTAAAGAAGAAATGGATCTTATCGTTGATATCGTAGTGAAGAACGACCTTTATCTTATCTGTGACGAAGTTTACAGAGAATTTGTTTATGACGGCAAGGAAATGTCCTCCTTCGGTACATACAAGGAAGCTGAACAGAATGTTATTATCGTCGACTCCGTTTCCAAGAGATTCTCCGCCTGCGGCGCAAGAATCGGCTCCATCGCTTCCAAGAACGAAGAGCTCATGGGCAATCTTATGAAGCTTTGCCAGGCGAGACTTTGCGTGCCGACTCTCGACCAGATCGGATCGGCAGCCCTTTACAACCTTGATCCGTCCTACTTCAACGACATCAAGAAAGAATACGAGCACAGAAGAAATGTTTCAGTTGAAGCTCTCAATGAAATCGAAGGAATCAAGTACGGCGTTCCGGAGGGGGCGTTCTACATCACTTGCCAGCTTCCGGTTGACGATGCGGAGAAGTTCCTTATGTTCCTGCTTACGGAATTTGATGTTGACGGCGAAACCTGTATGTTCGCTCCGGCAGGCGGATTCTACGGCACAAAGGGCGTAGGCAAGTCCGATATCCGTATTGCTTATGTGCTCAAGGCAGAGGACATGAAAGCCGGCATCAACATCATCAAAGAAGGTATCAAAGCATATAATCATAAAGCAAAATAAACAAAAAAGGAGTTTTACATGAAAGTTTCCCCAATGATGCAGCAGTATTTAGACATTAAAGAGCAGTACAAGGATTGTATTTTGTTCTTTCGACTGGGGGACTTTTACGAAATGTTTTTCGATGACGCGCTTCTTGCGTCAAAAGAACTGGAACTCACCCTGACGGGAAAAAGCTGCGGACAGGAGGAAAGGGCACCCATGTGTGGTGTTCCTTTCCATGCCGCAGATTCCTATATCGCAAAGCTGGTGGAAAAGGGCTATAAGGTGGCAATTTGCGAGCAGACCGAGGATCCGGCCCAGGCAAAGGGCATCGTAAAGCGAGAGGTAATCCGCATCGTAACCCCCGGAACCATCACTTCCCAGTCCATCCTTTCCGAGAAAGAAAACAACTACCTTGCGGCGATTTATGCGGGGGAGGATGCCATGGCGGCGGCTTACTGCGATATTTCCACAGGGGAACTTTATCTCACCGAATACACCGGCAGCGACCTGTACGATGTAATTCTCAACGAGCTTGTGAAGATTAACGCAAGCGAAATCATAATTTCTCAGACTTTTTCAGAAAAATATCCGATAGATGAAATAAAAAACATAACCGGAGCCTATATTAACGCGCTGGGGGATTCGTATTTCTCTGAAAAGACCTGCGAAGAACTGATTAAAGCGCAGTTTAACTGCATTTCCATGACAGGACTCGGGCTTGATTTTCGGCAGTGCGCGGTGCCGGCGCTGGGGGCACTTCTGGGGTATCTTCTGGAAACTCAGAAGCAAACCCTGAAACATCTGACCCGGATCAATCAGTACGAAATCGGCACCCACATGGCTTTGGACAAGGCGACCATCCGCAACCTTGAAATTACGGAAACCCTGTACGAAAAAAAGACCCAAGGCTCACTTCTCGGAATCCTAGATAAGACCCACACCGCCATGGGCTCCCGAAAGATGCGCCAGTGGCTTCGGGAACCGCTCAACAACGCGGCGGAGATAAACCAAAGACTTGAGGGGGTTTCGGAGCTTTTTACAGAGCTCATTGCAAGGAACAATATCAAGGAAGGCCTTAAGCAGATCTACGATTTTGAAAGGCTGGCGGGGAGAATTGCCTGTGGAAACGCCAACGGCAAGGATATGATCGCTCTAAAAAACTCCATAGCCGTTCTTCCCGACATAAAAGCGCAGCTCAGCGGACTCGGCTCCGAGATTTTGACGAAAATAAACTCGGAAATCCATGATTTGGCGGAAGTTTACGACCTTATTGACAGAGCGATTTGTGACGAACCGCCCTTTGCCGTAAAAGAAGGAAGCCTTATCAAGGCAGGGTACTCCGAGGAACTGGACAAGCTGAAATTTTCGATAAAAGACGCTAAAGAATGGATTTCTTCCCTGGAAAATAAAGAGCGGGAGCGCACCGGCATAAAGAACCTCAAAGTAGGCTATAACCGGGTGTTCGGCTATTATCTTGAGATCACCCGCTCATATTATGATATGATTCCGGAAAACTATATCCGCAAGCAGACCCTCGCCAACGCCGAGCGCTTCATAACCCCTGAGCTGAAGGAGATGGAGAGCCTTGTGCTTAACGCGGAGGCGAAGATCAACCAGACGGAATACAACCTGTTTACCGAGGTCAGGGACATCATCGAGTCCCACATCGAGGAAATTCAGATTACCTCGGCGGCGGTGGCTGAACTTGATGTTCTCACATCTTTCGCCCATGTCAGCGACAGGCTGGGCTATGTGCGCCCTACGGTGGACGAGTCCTTTGAACTGGAAATCGTAAAGGGCAGGCATCCGGTTATAGAACAGACGGTTTCAAACGGGATGTTCGTTTCAAACGATACATATCTCAACAACACAAATGAAAGTATGCTCCTTATAACAGGCCCTAATATGGCAGGAAAATCCACATATATGAGGCAGACCGCTCTGATCGTTTTGATGGCTCAGGCGGGCTGTTTTGTGCCTTGCGAAAGGGCAAGAATCGGCGTTTGCGACAGGATTTTTACCCGTATCGGAGCTTCGGACAATCTTTCCCAGGGGCAATCCACTTTCTTCGTGGAAATGAGCGAGCTTTCGTACATTCTCAACAATGCAAAGGCCCGCAGTTTGATAATTCTGGACGAAATAGGACGGGGAACCAGCACCTACGACGGACTTTCCATCGCCTGGGCGGCTGTTGAGTACCTTTGCAACGAAAAATCCCATATAAGAACCCTGTTTGCCACCCATTACCACGAGCTTACAGCACTGGAGGACGAGCGCTTCGGGGTAAAAAATCTAAATGTGGATGTGGCGGAGGAAAACGGAAATGTGGTATTTTTGCACAAAATAATCGAGGGTTCCGCCAGCAGAAGCTATGGAATCCATGTGGCAAAACTGGCGGGGATACCAAGCGCTCTGCTTCAGCGGGCAAATGAAAAACTTGCGGAGCTTGAAAGCGCTGCCCTGCAAACCCAGAGTGCGGCGGCGGGAGTTGTCGCAGAGGTGCCGCGTACATCCAAGGTAGCGGAGCCTTGCGAAGAGCAGATTTCCATGTTTTCCTTTGCGCCGAACCCTGTGGTGGAAAAACTTCGCGGCCTGAACCTCATGGAAATCACGCCGTCCAAGGCATTTGAAATCTTGGAGGAGCTGAAAGCGTCGCTGGATGCCAATAAAAAATAGTCCAGCGGTGATATGTCAAGTAAAATAGCATCAAAAATCCTTTAATTTTTT
>CAVJCN010000111.1:0-451 GCA_963647945.1 Absicoccus sp.
TAAATTTCCTATTTAAATTTCTTCCAGCTTGACCACCGAAACTTCAAAGGCTTTTCGGGTTTCCGCCATGCCGTCCGGAAGTTTTTTCTTATATTCCCGGCTTTGGATTCTGCCCGTCAATGCTAGTTTCGTGCCAACTCCAAGCTTTTCGGCATAAGCCGCGTTTCTGCCCCAGGCAATACAGGGAATGTAGTCGGATTTATTGTACATACGGTTCACCGCCAGCATCATATCGCAGATTTCCCGCCCCAGAGGCGAAGTCCGTTTCAGCGGCGGTCTGCAGAGAAAGCCTTCCAGATAGATGTAGTTCTCATTATATCCGAAATTCTCGCTTTGATATATTTCCTTGGCAAAAACCAGTACGCTCAATTTGTTTTTTTCTTCAACTATTTCGTTATATGTCCGAATCTGCCCTTTTATTTCCACAAAATCGCCTTTTTTCGGCGGTTCG
>CAVJCN010000111.1:479-6277 GCA_963647945.1 Absicoccus sp.
CCCTTTTATTTCCACAAAATCCCCTTTTTTCGGCGGTTCGTCAAAAATCAGCCTTTCCGACACCATAATATTTATCTCGTCAATAAAGCCGCTTCGCCGTTCTATGCCCAGCTCGAAGGTGTAAAAAATCTCGCCGTAGGTCTTGTGGCTGTATATCAAATCCGAAATCACAACGCCGCAAAGTTCCGCAATATTACTTTCCATTCGTTCCTCCTGAAGTTTTATTTATACATTCTATTACTTCAGGGAAAAAGTATGCCTATATTATTCGCTGCGCAGAGCATCGATTGGGTTGAGCCTGCTTGCTTTCCTTGCGGGCGCCCAGCCGAAGATGACTCCCACAGCCAGGGAAAAGCCAAAGCCCAGGGCGATGGCAGAAAGGTTCACCGTAAAGTCCGTTCCTATGGCGTTCAGCGCCACATAGGAAAGGATTTCTCCTGTTAGGATTCCGATTATCCCGCCTATTAAAGACAAAATCACCGATTCGATCAAAAATTGCAGCTGGATGATCTTCGGCTCTGCGCCCAATGCCTTGCGAAGGCCGATTTCCCGGGTTCTCTCCGTCACGCTTACCAGCATCATATTCATGATTCCGATGCCTCCGACCATGAGGGAAATTGAGGCGATTCCTGCCAGAAGTTTTGTCATCATATCCGACATGGTATCCATCATATCCACAAGGCTTTCCATGTTAATAAGGCTGTAGGCGTTATCCGCATCGTTGAAAGTGCTGTCAAGATAGGCCTCTATCCTATCCACAAGGGCATCGGTTTCGTCGGTATCGTCGATGTAAACCTCCAGACTGTTGATTTTGTTTACTCCGTTCATATTGAGCGCATTCTTATAGGGAATGTATATGGTCCCGTCGCTTTCGGTGATTCCCACCATCATGGCGGTCATGGTATCGTCGGGATCGCAAAGTCCAACCACCGTATAGGTGATACCGCCCACCCTGATGGTCTTTCCCAGGGGATCTTCTCCCAGAAAAAAGGTTTTGGCAAGTTCATCGTCGATCAGGCAAACGTCAACGGTTCCGTCCATGTCCTGCGGTGTAAATGCCCTGCCGTAGGTGACCATTTCGTCGTTCTTTTGGAAATAGACATCGTTCTTTCCCGTTACCGTAACATCGTCGCTGACATAATCATTTCGAACTACCTTTGCTGCTACACTTACCGAAGGCGCGATGCCCTTTACGTTTTCCAGGTTTTCGATTTCGGCAAGGTCATTTTCGCTCAAGCCGTATTTTAGCGTCGTTCCGGGCGCTGTTATCGTAAGAGTCCCCGCCCCAAGGCTGGAAAACTCATTCATCATATAGTCTGTAACGGCGGAAACCGTTGTAATCAGTGCGATTACGGCTCCCACACCGATGATAATTCCCAAGGTCGTCAGGAATGTCCGCATCTTGTTGCTGACGATGTTCTGCACCGACATAATCACGCTCTGTTTTATCATTCCCAGTTTAGGCATCTTCAAGACCTCCCTCACTGATGTTTCCGTCAAGTATTCGCACAATTCGCTTTGCGTGGCTTGCAATCTTCGAGTCATGGGTAATCATGATTATGGTTCTTCCCTCGTCATTCAGCTCGTTGAAAATATCCATGACCTGAGCGCCGGTTTTTTGGTCAAGGGCGCCGGTTGGCTCGTCTGCAAGGAGTATCGTAGGGTTTGTGGAAATTGCCCTTGCGATGGCCACCCGCTGCTGCTGGCCCCCAGACATCTGATTCGGAAAGTGGTACATCTTGTCCTCAAGTCCTACCCTAGCAAGCATTTCCTTCGCCCGTTCCTCCCGTTCCTTTGCTCCTACTCCCGCGTAAATCAAAGGCAGCATCACATTGTCCAGCGCCGTCTGCCGCTGCAAAAGATAGAAGGACTGGAAGATGAAGCCGATTTCCTTGCTACGGATATGGGCGAGTGTCTTTTCATCCTGGTCAAAAATATGTCTGCCGGAAAGGTAGTAGTTGCCGGAGGTTGGAGTGTCAAGGCAGCCGATGATGTTCATAAGTGTGGATTTTCCGCTGCCGGAGGGCCCCAGCACAGCCAAAAACTCTCCTTCACCTACGCTAAGGTCAATGCCTTTAAGCACGGTGGAAACTTCGCCCCCCATTACATATTCCTTTACAATTTTCTCCATTCTCAAAATTTCTTTTCCTGCCATCTTACTCACCCAGCATCATGGAATTTCGCGCATCCCGCATGGAATCCATGTCCTCCATGTCAAAGGCATATTTCTGTGGGTAGAAGATGATATCTCCCTCGCTGAGCCCCTCTGTAACCTGAACATAGACTCCGTCGGAGGCTCCGAGAGTCAGTGACTTTTCCGTGAGTTTTCCGCTTTCGTCCTTTACATAGACATAGGCGGTGTTGTCCTCCCTATATTGCAGGCTGTTTTGGGTAATACTCACCGTATCCGGCTCGTTCACTCTGGTAACCTTGACCTCCACGCTCATACCGCTTTTCACCGCCTCGTCCGGAGTAAAGCTGACCTTTGCGTTAAAATAGGAAACGCCGCCCTCTACGGTGGCTGTCTTGTCCACTTCCACCAGGGTTCCTTCGTACTCTTTTTCCAGTGCGTCAATGTAAATCTTCACAGGATCGGAGATTTTAACATTTTTTACTGTGTATTCGTCAACTTTGATTTCCACCTGCATACCCTCAAGGTCGGAAATCTCCGCCATCGGCATTCCCATGGTAATCGTTTCGCCTTTCTCTAAAGAAAGGGAGGTCACGGTGCCGCTTGCAGGGGCTTTGATGATGTAATCCTCACGGGATGCCTTTAGCTGGGCAAGCTGAATTTCCGCGGTGCTTACATCGCTGAGAGCCTTGGTCTTATCGTAGGCGGCTTCGTAGCTTTCCAGCTGCTGGTTCACCTGTAATTTGGTAATTTCAAAGTTCTTGGCGGCGGTATCGTAGGAAGTTTGGGCGGATTCGATGGCATCCTCCAGATTGTTCAGTATGCTCTTCTTTGCGTTGTTGTAGGCGGTTACCGTATCATCATAGGAACCCCGAGCACTGGTATAGGCACTGTCCGCTGAATCCATCTGAGCTTTTGCCGTTTCCATGGCAACCTGAGCGCTGTCCATAGCCGCTTTGAGTGTTGCCTTGTTAGTGTCATCTGCCGCGGCGGAGTCATAGGCATTTTTTGCCGTAATATACTGACTGTATTTGCTGCTGTATGCGCTTGAGGCATCGGAGGCGGTCTTTGAGGCGCTTACATAGGCTCTGTATGCCTGCTCCCGCTGCAAATAGAGGCTCTGGATGTTTTCGTGGCTTCCGTCCTCAACGGTTTTTTTCGCCTCATCGTATTTTTCCTTGGCATCCTTCAACGCCTTTTCTGCGCTTTCCATTTGGGTTCTTGCGCTTTCCAGAGATGCGTTAAGGCCCTGATCTATGGTATCCTTGTAATTTTCATATCCCCGCTTTGCGTCGGAAATATTGTATTTATTACTTTGTTTTGCAGATTTGAGGTTTGCTTCCTGTAATTTTATGTTATAGTCGATGGTGGTGGTGTCAAGTCTGGCAATCACATCCCCTGCCTTGACTTTGTCCCCTTTTTTCACCAGAACCTCCGTCACTTCTTCCGTGGTTTGGGCGGTGATGTCTATGTCCGAGGCGGGCGCCACATTTCCCACAAAGCTGTTGTAGGTCACGATGTCCCTTTTTTCGGCGGTTTCCTGAACATAGCCCTGTGCCTCGTCCTTAAAAAGCAGGCTCTTTGCAGCTATAAGAACTGCGACTATGATTATTATCGTTATGATTTTGTGTTTCTTTATCCAAGTAAGCATAGGGCTCTCCTTTCATCCCCTTTTCATATTGCACTTATTTTAGCACAAAAATAATTCACAAATGTGGCTAACTTGTGAATTATTCCTTCAAAACTATGGATTTTTCCGGCGGGTTTTCCGACCCGGAGCCTGCCGCAGGCCTACCTGCCCGAAAATTGCCGACGGGTTTTCATATATAGATTGTTCACGATGGCAACGCAGACAAAACCCAGTGCTATTGCCAGAGCAATTATCAACGCATTTCTTCCGTTCTGCTCAAACATGGCGGAATCCTCTGCCACTAGGCCCAGCATGGTATAATACAGGCTTCCTCCCGGTATCAGCGGTACCGCCCCGGTGGTGAGGAAAATCGTGGCAGGCGCTCTGTTGACCCTGGCCATGATCTCCGCGTAAACCCCCACAAAAATCGAAGCGATAAGGTTTGGGAGAAAAACGCCCCCTATACTTGCTTCAAGTCCCAGGAACAGTGCCCATGTCAGTCCGCCGCCAACTCCTGCCATAAGAATTTGTACTCCCCGCATTTTGAGGAAAACCGCAAAGCCCAAAGACCCCAGAAATGCTGCCGTAATTTGTAATATCATATTAGACCGCCTCCCGTCACAAAGAGTGAAAGGGCAAAGCCGCAGGCGATGGCAATGGCTATGAGCAGGGCGTTGGCAACTCTGAGCATTCCCGTGGCAATATCCCCCGTTAGCATATCCCGCACCCCGTTTGTCATGGCGATTCCGGGAATCAGGAGCATGATTATACCTATCATTATCTTGTCGGTATGCGCCCCGATTCCGAGCCAGACGGTAAATACCGAAAGAAGACCGCTGAGAAATGATACGATGAATACATTGGCAAGGGCGTTTTGTCCAAGCCTTGAAATCACGAGGTTAAGGAGTACCACCGCAAGTCCGCAAAGGGACGCGGCGACACCGTCCCAAATGGTTCCACCGAAAAATATGGCAAAGCTGCCGCCGATTACCATGCTGCCGATGGCAGTCACCCCAAGGGGTTGCTGTTTTCTGTGCATTACGGTTTCAAACTTGTCTTCAAGTTCTTTTGGGGACGGTTTTTTTGCGCACACAAACCTGGACAAATCGTTGAGATAGTCCAACCTGTCAAAGTTTACATCGTTTCTTACGACTCGGCGAATCTGGGTGATGATCTCCCCTCGCGGATCTTCCAGGGTAACCTGTATATTCGATGTAATTACGAATACATTTATCCTATCGCAGCCGTATGCCTCGCACATTCGCTGCACGCTGTCTTCCACCCGGCTTACTTCAGCCCCCGCAATCAGCATTTCCTCGGCAATGTCTAAAATGCCTTGTAAAATCTTGCTGTAATTTATCCCCTTTTCTTCCATAATACCCTAATCTTTGTTTTCTCCCGTTCCTTTTGCATCCGTGTATTTTCGTGCATTTCCGTATATTTCCGTTTGCATCCGTGTGTTTTCGTGTATTACTAAATTATTTTAAATCCAGTTTCATTATTTCCGGATGGCATTCGCCGCCGTATTGAGGGCAATGCTTGCACTCGAAAAAATTCGGTGCCTTATCATCCGGGATAGTTGTAAATCCCAGCTTTCTGAAGAATTCCGGCGCTCTTGCCACCAGATAGATCTCCTCGCCGCCCTTGGCCGCTACCTCGGTTTTTACCTTGTCTACAAGGAGTTTTCCCAGTCCGAATTTTCGCATGGTTTTGTCAACGGCGATTCCGTCGATGATGTATTTACCCTCTCTCTGTGCCAAAACGCAGCCTGCAACGATGTAGTCTTTGCCATCTGCCCTGTCGGTGGTTATATGGAAAAGGTCGTCTGCCGCTGCCTGGGTTATCTTCCAGCATTTGACAATGTCGGTATCTACCTCCTCGTCCCCGTTAAATTCCAGTCGGTTCTCGACAAAAAACTTGACCAGTCTGTCGTATTCATCGGTGGTGCGCAAAATAAATTTCATATTGTCCTCCTGATGATACCTCGGATTTCTCCGATGAGATACAGCGAGCCTGCGGTGAGAATCACGTCGTATT
>CAVJCN010000112.1:0-6210 GCA_963647945.1 Absicoccus sp.
TGAAAAACACATTCGGAAACGCGGTTACCCTGACCCTTTTCGGCGAGAGCCACGGGCCGGCGGTGGGTGCCGTTTTGGACGGAATTTCACCGGGAATTTGCATAGATGGAGAATATATCCGGGCTAAAATGGCTCTGCGAAAGCCTTTCGGAAAGATTTCCACCGCCAGATGGGAGGAGGACGAGGTGGAGTTCCTCAGCGGAGTTTTTAAGGAAAAAACTACAGGAACACCCCTTACGCTGGTGATAAAAAACAAAAATACGAAAAGCGGAGATTACGGGGAGCTTATGAATCTGCCAAGACCCTCCCATGCCGATTATACGGGACATTGCAAGTACCGGGGCTTCGAGGATTATCGGGGAGGCGGCCATTTTTCCGGCCGGGTGACGGCGGCGCTGGTGGCGGCGGGAGCCATAGTGATGAAAGCACTGGAATCTAAGAACATTTATATAGGCACGCATATCCTGCGCTGTGCCGGAATTGCCGACAGAAATTTTGAAGAAGCAAATTATTTAGATGATATAAAGAAGCTGGCAGAGCTTCGTTTTCCTGTGCTGGAGGAAAATCGGGCGCGGGAGATGATGGCCGCAATTGAAAAGGCGGCATCTGAGGAGGACAGCGTTGGAGGCGTTTTGCAGACCGTAGTCCTTGGACTTCCGGCAGGGCTGGGAGAACCCTGGTTTGATACTATGGAGGGGATGATCGCCCACGGAATGTTTTCAATCCCCGGGGTAAAGGGCGTTGAATTTGGCGCAGGTTTCGGTTTTGCAGACCTTAGGGGCTCCGAAGCCAACGACGCTTTCTGTTACGAAAACGGGAATATTGTTACTGAAACAAACAACAACGGGGGGATCAACGGCGGGATCACCAACGGAATGCCGATTATTTTCAATACAGCCGTAAAGCCCACTCCGTCGATTTTTAAGAAGCAGAAAACCGTAAACCTCAGAGAGGAGAAAAATGATGAACTCCTGCTTACAGGCAGGCATGATCCGGCAATTATTCACAGGGCGCGGGTCGTTGCGGATGCCGTAACAGCCCTGACTGTTGCGGATTTTCTTCTTACCCGCTTCGGAACGGATGCCCTTCGATAAGGTGAGTTTAGGCAGACGAGAAGAAAAAACAAGACGGAAAAGGCGTACTTTACCTAAAAAGGTGCCGGGAACAAAAGGAAGATCAATATGAAAATACTTGTAATAAATGGGCCGAATCTTAACATGCTGGGCATCAGAGAGCCGGAAAAATACGGGACGGAGAGCTATGATGCCCTTACTAAAAAGATTGAAGAATACAGCAAAACGGCTTTTTCAGATGTGGAATGTGAATTTTATCAATCCAACCATGAGGGAGATCTTGTGGACAGGATTCAGCAGGCGTACTTTGAAAACACAGACGGAATCATCATAAATCCCGGGGCATATACCCACACGAGTATCGCCCTTTTGGATGCGCTAAATGCCGTAAAAATCCCTGCAGCAGAGGTTCATATCTCAGATGTGGCAAGCCGGGAGGATTTCAGACAGATAAGCTATATCAGAAAGGCCTGTTGCTTCACGATCATGGGATGCGGCACAGGGGGCTACCTGGAAGCAATGGATTTTTTACATGAAAAAATCAGCCGGCTCGGAGAAAGAGAATGAGCATAGCATGAACATGGAATAAATATAGCATGAATATAAGGAAAGAAGCATGAAGATACGAATAGAAAAGGGCACAGCCGCAGGAACCCTCGCCGCGCCGCCCTCAAAGAGCATGGCTCACAGGCTTTTGATTCTGGCGGGACTTTCCGGAGAAAGCTGCGCAGTACACGGAATCTCAGGCTCTCAGGACATTCTGGCAACCCTTGACTGTCTGGAAGCACTGGGAATAAAATGCAAAAAAACAGGCGACACTGTGACCGTAGACGGAATCGACATCACAAGGGCGGCAGCACGCAAAGCCCTAAATTGCAGGGAAAGCGGCAGCACCCTCCGTTTTTTTATTCCCATTGCCCTTATGACAGGCCGGGAAACGGAGCTTCTCGGCAGCGAAAGGCTGCTGGAAAGACCTCTCGGAATATATGAAGAAATTTGCAAGGGCTCGGGATTTAGATTTGCCCGTGAAAAGGACAGGCTTCGGGTCTTGGGAAAGCTGAAACCCGGGGTGTTTGAGATGGACGGAAATATTTCCAGCCAGTTCATAACCGGACTTTTGCTGGTTTTGCCCCTGCTTGATGGGGACAGCCGGATCATACTTCGGCCGCCGGTAGAGAGCCTTTCCTACATAAACATGACCATCGAGGCTCTCAGGCTTTTCGGAGCCGAGGCAAAATGGGAGGGCGAAAGGGAGATTTCCGTAAAAGGCGGACAGCGATATTCTGCGAAAGAGGTTTTCACCGAGGGGGACTATTCCAACGCGGCGTTTTTCGAGGCGCTGAACTTTATGGGAGGCAATGTAAAAATCGAAAACCTCAGAGAAAACAGCTTGCAGGGGGACAGGGTGTATAAAGACCTGTTTGCAAGGCTTAAGAGCCCCGGTGCAAAGATAGACATTTCGGACTGTCCCGACCTTGGGCCCGTGCTGTTTGCGGCTGCCGCCTGTGGCTGCGGTGCCAAGTTTACGGGAACGGACAGACTAAAGATAAAAGAAAGCAGCAGAGGAGAGACGATGGCCCGGGAGCTACGAAAGTTTGGAGCAAGGGTCATTGAAGGGAAAAACGAAATAACGGTGGAAGGCTGTGGCATTTCAGAGCCAAAGGACATTCTCGATGGGCATAACGACCACCGAATCGTAATGGCAGAGGCGGTTTTGCTCACCAAAACAGGCGGAATCATAGAAGGCGCGGAGGCAGTAAATAAGAGCTTTCCGGACTTTTTTGAAAAACTTTCTTCTCTGGGAATCGAGGTAAAGAAAATTGAGGATTGATCACAGCACAAACATTTTGATAGTAGGACTGGGAATCATCGGCGGAAGCTACGCAAAGGGATTTGCAAAGAACGGCTTCGATATATATGCCATCGACAGCAACCCCGACACCATAAAATATGCACTGGACAATTACATCATTGCCGAGGGTGCCATAGTCCCCGACCCGGAAATGATAGGAAAAGCGGACATAGTGATATTTGCCCTTTATCCGCACATTTTCAAGGAATGGATAGCGGAAAACCAGAAATATTTTAAACCGGGGACTTTTATCACCGATGTTACCGGTGTAAAGGGCTGCATCGTGGGGGATGTCCAAAATATGCTGAGAGATGACTGCGAATATATTGCGGCCCACCCCATGGCAGGCTGCGAAAAGCTTGGGATCCGAAACAGCAACGAAAAGATATTTTACGAGGCAAACTACATCGTGGTGCCTACGGAAAAAAACAGCGAGGAAGGAAAAGATGTTTGCAGGCAGATCGGAGAAATCCTGGGATTCGCAAGAATTTCGGAGCTTTCCCCAAGCGAGCATGACGAGATGATCGGCTTTGTTTCCCAGCTCACCCACGGCATTGCCATGTCCCTGATGACCTGCAACCACATGGAGCGGGTGGAGGATTACACCGGAGACTCCTTCCGGGATCTTACGCGAATCGCCCGTATCGACGAAACCCTCTGGAGCGAGCTTTTTCTGCTGAACAAGGACGCGCTGCTGCACCAGCTGAAGCTCTTTACCATGGAAATTTCCAAGCTGGAACGGATGCTGATGGAGGCGGACAAAGAGGGAATCAAGGACATGATGAGGTGCTCCACCGCCCGCAGAAAGCTCTTTGATAAGGAAAAACCGGAAGAGCAGCAGGAGAAAAAGGAAGAATAGCAGAATTTCATACAAAAGCGAGGTAGAAACTATGAATATGGATTTTAAGCGGAAACTCCCGATTCCAAAGGACATCAAGGAAATGTTTCCCATAAGTGAAGAATATGCGGCAAAGCGGGAGGCTTGCGAGGAGGAGGTAAAGTCGATTCTGGACGGCAGAGATGACAGGCTTCTCCTGGTAATCGGGCCCTGCTCTGCGGACAACGAAAAGGCGGTGCTGGACTATTTGCTCAGGCTGCGGAAAGTTCAGGAAAAGGTTAAAGACAAAATTTGCATAATTCCGCGAGTTTATACCAGCAAGCCCAGAACCACCGGAAAGGGCTACAAGGGAATGCTCCATCAGCCCGACCCACTGCTGGGAGAGGACATGCTAAAGGGAATAATTACCATTCGCGAAACCTATATCCGCACCATGAAGGAAACGGATTTTTTCTGCGCGGACGAGCTGCTTTATCCGGAAAATTACAGATACCTCAGCGATATTTTGTGCTATGTGGCAATCGGCGCCCGTTCCGTTGAAAATCAGTTTCACCGGCTTACGGCCAGCGGACTTGATATTGCGGTGGGCATGAAAAATCCCACGGGAGGGGATCTTTCGGTGCTGATGAACTCACTGATCGCGGCCCAGAGCGGGCACACATTTATTTACAGAAATTGGGAAGTTGCCAGCCACGGGAACCCTTACGCTCACGCAATTCTCCGAGGTTACATGAACAAGCACGGTCAGTCCATTCCAAACTACCACTACGAGGATCTCCGGCTGGTCTGCGATATGTATCACGAAAACGGACTGACGAACCCGGCGATCATGATTGACGCAAACCACGCAAACTCCGGCAAACAGTATCTCGAACAGATAAGAATATGCAAGGAAGTTGTGCAGTCTAAGTGCTTCAGCCGGGACATCGGCAAGATGGTAAAGGGCGTTATGGTGGAAAGCTACATCGAGGACGGCTGCCAGCCTGTGGAGGGAACGGTATACGGAAAGTCCATTACAGACCCTTGCCTGGGCTGGGACAAGACCGAGAGGCTGATTTACGATTTGGCGGAGATGATTTAGCATAAATTCTGAGGTGTGCAGGAAGATTGATAAGAAAAAGCTTGATAAGATAAAGACATGGGAGGCGGCGAAATGGAACAGAGATTTTTAGCGAAGTGTTATTGCAAGGACGAGGATGAAGCCATGGGAATAGGCCAGATTGCCGGACTTGCGGAAAATTTCAACGATGTGATAAATTTAAGCATAGGGGATCCGGATATATTGACACCGGAGCCGATCATCCGGCAGGCCTTTGAAGATGCCATGGCAGGGCACACAAAATATACCGATTCCAGGGGCGATAAAGAGCTTCGGGAGGCAATCGCAAAATGCTACGAGGAGGATCTGGGGATAAGCCTTGCCGATGAGGAAATCATGGTTACCACATCGGGATGCATCGCCATGTACCTTGCCCTGGAAGCGATTTTAGATGACGGAGATGAGGTCATTGTGCCATCGCCGTATTTTACGATATACAAGACCCAGATCGAGCTTGCAGGGGGCAGAATCGTGGAACTCGACACATTTGAAGAGGATTGCTGGCAGATTGACCCGGTGCGCCTGGAAGCTGCCATAACACCCGGGACAAAGGCGATAATCCTCAATTCTCCCAACAATCCCACCGGAAGCTGCCTGAGCCGGGAAACAATGGAAAAAATTGCAAAGGTGGCGGAAAAATACGATCTGGTCATAGTTTCGGACGAAATTTATACGATTTACAGTTTTGCACAGGAATTTATTCCTTTTTCTTCCATTGACGGCATGAGAGAAAGGACGATAACGGTAAACAGCTTTTCAAAGAATTTCGTGATGACAGGCTGGAGAGTGGGGGCATTGATCGCTCCGCCTCACATAATCGATGTCATGAGAAAGATAGATGAAAATCTGGTTTATTGCACTCCGTCGATTTCCCAGAGAGCCGCACTCAAGGCTCTTTCCTGCCGCAGTGAAGTTTGGCCGAAGCTCAGCAGAATTTTTCGGGAAAGGGTTTATTATGCAGCCGAGAGGATCAATAAAATTCCGAATATGAGCGTGATCTATCCGCCTATGGGGAGCTTTTATCTATTTGCAAATATCAAGGATACGGGGCTGACTTCGGAGGAGGCTGCGCAGGAAATTTTCAACAAGGCCCATGTTGTGATGATTCCGGGGAATGTTTTCGGAGCCTGCGGGCAGGGCTATCTGAGAATCGCCTGCACGGTGGATATTTCGGAGCTTAAAGAAGCCTTTGACCGCATCGAAAAGCTGGATATTTTCAAAAATGTGTGAAAATGCCGCAAGTTCGCTGCTTTTTTGTGAAAACCCTATGGAGATTCGCCCTAAAAATGTGTGCAACAGTATAGCGAATGATGGTGACTTGCAGGTGACTTGAAATAGTAAGTTTGAA
>CAVJCN010000113.1:0-6197 GCA_963647945.1 Absicoccus sp.
GAGAAATCCGGCTATAATAATATCGGATATTAAATCAGCCGAAAGGAGAGGCTTTATGGAATATATTAAACGACATGCAGAAGCAACGGTGAATACGCTTTCCAAAATGTTTGGCGCGATCCTTGTCGCCGGCCCGCGGCAGGTCGGTAAAACCACTATGCTTCAGCGCATTACAGAAGGGATGAACTATGCAACCCTCGACGATCTGATCGTCCGTGCGGCGGCACAGGAGCAAAGCGGTACCTTTTTCAAAGACAATCCGCCTCCGGTGTTTGTTGATGAAATCCAGAAGGCACCGGAATTGTTTTCTCAGATCAAGATGTTTATAGACCGGGAGCATAAAAAAGGGCAGTTTTTCATGTGCGGCTCTCAGCAGTTTCAAATGATGAAGGGCGTCAGCGAATCGCTGTCCGGCAGAATCGGATTGGTAACTCTGCTCGGTTTTTCTTTGCGCGAGCGGTACGGTGTTTCCAATGACACACCGTTTCTGCCGACGGATGAGTATTTTGATGGGCGCAAAAAGCAGCTTGCCAACATTCCATACGAAGATGTATGGAAGATGATCCACCGCGGCTCTATGCCGGAGCTCTGTGAGAATCCGGATTTTGATTGGCAGATGTTTTATGGTGCATATGTGCGAACCTATATTGAACGCGATGTTCGGGATCTGTCTGAGATCGGAGACACCGTAAAATTCACTCGCTTTATGACTGCTGCCGCAGCGTCCACCGGGCAGCTCGTCAACCTTGCCTCTATGGCGCGGGATGTCGGGATCAGTCAGCCGACGGCGGAAAGATGGCTTTCGATTCTTGTGGCTTCCAACATTGTTTATCTGCTGAAGCCATACTCAAACAACATCACCAAGCGTGCGGTGAAGACTCCAAAGCTGTATTTCTTGGATACCGGGCTGGCGGCCTACCTTACACGGTGGAATACGCCGGATGTTTTGAAAAACGGCGCTATGGCCGGCGCTTTCTTTGAGAGCTTCGTGATCTCCGAGATCATTAAGAGTTATTATAACAAGGGAATCGTTGAACCGCCGCTGTATTTCTACCGCGACAAAGATATGAACGAGATCGATCTGGTGATTGAAGAAAACGGAACGCTGTATCCTCTCGAAATGAAAAAGCATGCAGATCCGCAGAAGAAAGATATGGATGCATTCGATTTGCTCGACAAGATTCCCGGCACAAAGCGTGGCCCAGGCGGAGTGATTTGCCTTTATGACAGGCTTATCACACTGAAAGGCAATGACCGCGTTATTCCCATCAACTATCTGTGATAGACTTATGTGATTAAATTAAGGCAACCGAGTTGACCCCAGTTGCCTTAATTTTTTCTGCCTATAATCCGTTATCGGTCACAGCATCAATTCCGTAAACTGTATATTTCTTTCCGTCTTCGTCCGCAACGGCTGTTTCATTTAAGCGATATATGTAACTCATGCCGGGAAGTTGGAGCAGGTACGCAAAGGACTATATGTGCTTGCGGATGGCATGCCGGACGAATATGCATTGCTTCAGGGACAGTGCCGTGATGCTGTTTTCTCTTATGGTACGGCGTTGTACCTCTGGGGGCTTTCAGATCGAACGCCACACATATATGACATTACAATCCCAAGAGATAAAAATATCTCTGTATTAAAACGGGATAATCCAAATTTGCGATGCCACTATTTGCCGAGAGATGTCTATGAGATTGGTATCACACAGACGCGCTCACCACAGGGAGCAGAAATAAAATTATATGATAAAGAGCGATGCCTTTGTGATTTGATCCGTAACAAAGAGCAGATGGATATACAGCTATACACTCAGGCAATCAAGGATTATTTCAAGGCTAAGCCCAACAATCGGAAACTGTTGAAATACGGAAAGCTGTTCGGAATAGAAGATAAAATCAGAACCTATATAGAAGTGCTATGATACTTTCTATTTATCTGTTTTATCAAAACAGAGGAGGCAATATATGAACCCGAATCAATTTGCAGCAATCATGCCATACATTAGCGCTGACCTTGTAGGGATGATTGCGGAAAAGGAAAACATATCTGAAAATGCTGCAATCACGAAGTTGTATAATTCAGAGTTGTATGCCATCCTTGAGCAGGAGGATACGAAAGTTTGGCACTACAGTACGCATATGCTGTATTCGCTTTTGGAACAGGAAGAAAAGACGGGGAAAATCGAATTTCCCGATGTGTAAGGATTGATTATACTCATGAGGAGCATCAGCCTGACAAAGCAAGGAAAATTCATGATATTTTGTGCTGAGCAGTACAAATATGCAAAGAAGCTGACCGGCAGACAACTTGATGAGCTGTTCAGTAAATATCGCGTGTGGGACTACCTGTACACCTGCTACGAGGCGCTTCATACAACCGGCACGAACTATATCATTCACGACATAGACCTCTATATCAACCGGCTTTAAATCTACTTTCAGGGACATATCAATGTCGTGGCAAAAACCGAGTGATATTCTCTCTTGTTCTGGAAAAGTTGCACTTTGTCGCAAAAAGTCGCTTGAAAAAGTTGATGGTTTGCTTCAAAAGTCCCTTGAAAAAGTTTTAGATTTGTGGTATACTATGTGCGAAGTCAGAAAACGATTTGGAGGAAAACGCCATGCTGAAGCGAAAAATAGAAAAACGATTAGCTGAATGGAAAAACACACCGGGACGCAAGCCGCTGATCGTCAAAGGGTGCAGACAGTGCGGCAAAACTTTTTCCGTGCTGGATTTTGCCAAGAAAAATTACAAGCATGTGGTCTATCTGAATTTCTTTGAGAATCCGGACTATGCTTCCGTTTTTGCCGGGTCTTTGGATATTGATAATATCGTCATGCTGCTTTCCGCATTGCTTGGAAAAGAGGCGGTTTTTGAAGCCGGCGAGACCGTTCTGGTGCTGGACGAGATACAGGATTGCCCCGAGGCGCGAACCGCGTTGAAGTTCTTTCGGATCGACGGTCGGTACGATGTAATCGGCACCGGCTCTCTGCTCGGTGTAAAAGGCTATGGCAAGGAGCCGAAATCAGTTCCCGTAGGTTCGGAAACCGTAATCGATATGTACCCGCTGGATTTTGAGGAATTTCTGTGGGCAAACGGGATCTCCGAGCCGGTCATTGATATGTTGCAAAAAGCATTGGATACGGAAACGCCGGTGCCGGATGCATTGCACAGCCGCATGAAACAACTCCTGCTGCAATATGCCGTTGTCGGTGGAATGCCGGATGCCGTACAGACCTTTGTGGACAGCAAGCAGATGGATGAGGTGCTGCGCATCCAGCGTGACATCGTGCGTTCTTATGAAGACGACATGGTGAAATACGCGGAAAAGAAAGACAAGTCCCGCATCAAAGAGTGCTTCCAGTCCATCCCCCGTCAGTTAGCCAAGGAAAATAAGAAATTCCAGTATTCTGTTGTCCGAAAAGGCTCTACGGCTGCAAAATATGCCGGAAGCCTGCAATGGATCGAGGATGCGGGGATCATCTCCCGCTGCTATAACCTCTCCATTACCGAGCTGCCGCTGGACGGCAACGCCGAGGAGGACACCTTCAAGGTATATATGCGCGATATGGGGCTGTTCGTCAGTATGCTGGAAGACGGCACACAGTACGACATACTGCAAGGCAATCTCTATGGCTACAAAGGCGCTATCTTTGAAAACCTGATTGCGGATATTTTTGCAAAGATGGGACGGAAGCTCTATTATTTCCACAAGGATTCCGGCTTAGAGGTGGATTTTGTGATCCGCTACAAGGGCGAGTGTACGCTCGTGGAGGTAAAAGCGGCGACCGGCAACATCAAGAGTACAAAGACGATTTTGAATCATCCGGAAAAGTACCATGTCAGCAGCGCTATCAAACTTGGCGACTATAATGTCGGGCGCACCGGACAGGTGCTGAAACTTCCGCTGTATATGGCGTTTTTGCTGAGAACACTGTAAGATGCATTTTTCGCGTATACTCGCTTGAAGGAAATCTGATATAACCAGCAGCAAGATGAATGTAAAAAACCGAGCATAAAATGCCCTTTTCCGGCGAATGGATTGACTATTGCGAAGTTTTCTGTTATACTATCTATGTAAGTATCAAGTTTGGTTCTAATCCAAGCATAGTTTAACAGAGTTATCACAGTGTCATTTGCGTTATTGCAAATGGCACTTTTTTTGTTTCCGGCCAATTCATTCGGGCATAAAGCCAGCAGTCCTTCGGGGGTGCTGGCTTTTGTCATATATCAAGGCGGCATTGCCGTCAAAATCAAAGAAAGGAGCATTTCACTATGCAAAAACCATGCCAGGACAGCTATTATACGCTGTTCAGTTCCTACCCGACGCTGCTGGATTATCATGAGGAACAGGCAAAGAACAGCCGTTGGATCCGCTGCAAGGTCGCTGACCTGCAAGTGGAACCTCTCGGCGAGTCCTCGCCCCTTATCGGTAATTTGTCGGCGTTTGCTGCAGGAACATCACAGGAAGCCGTAAAGGATACGGCAGAAAATCTCGGGCTTGCCATGCGCGTAAACGGAGAACTCTATCCGGTCCGCATGACAGCCTACAAAAGCCTGCTCGACAGAGCGAAGATCGGAGGCACCGCGCTTCCCAAACTCAGCCGCGAGGTATTGGCCGAAGTGCTCAACGAATGCCTGAAGCTGTATTCGGCGGATGCGCTCTTGCTTATCCGGGACGAAAAAATCTCTGCCGTTCACTCCGGTGATGAGGTGGATTATTCCGTCCTTCCGATCGACGAACTGCTGAAAGTTCTGCAGGCAAAACTCGATGCACGGTTCTCCGGGAACGAGTTTGAGTCTGGGTACTGTGACCATTCCCTGGTCAGTGCCTCCTGGCGAATGCCTGACCAGAAGGAAGATCTGCTCGGTACCTATGCAAAGGTGCTGGCTGCCCAGGGCAAAGCGACGATGGCATCCAAGCTGATGCCGGGTATCCGCTTTATGACATCGGATACCGGTGTCGCCTCGGCAAAGGTCTCTGCACTTCTGATGAACGGTAGGCACTCTATCCATATCGGCGGCTGCGTAGCCGTAGATCATCGGCATCAATCCAAGGTTGCTGACTTTGATACGGCGCTGGATCAACTGTTTGCGCAGTTCGGGGACAGCATCGCTAAGCTGCAGGCGCTGATGGAGATCCATCTGGATTTTCCGATCAACGCCATGACGCGAGTGTGTAAAAAGCTCAGCCTTCCTAAAAAGGCAGCAGTCGAAGCAATCGCCATGTTTGAGATGTCTTACGGCGGGGGCCCGGCCACGGCACATGATGTGTTTTTGGCCATGCAGGAGATCCCGTTTATTCTCAAAACGGATAAGTTCCCCGAAAGCAAGCTCCTTGTTGTCGAAGAAAATATGGCGCGTGCGCTCACACTAAAATGGAGTGATTTTGATTTGGCAAAGGCGGTGAGCTACTGATGGCGGCACCGAATATCCTATGCGATACTGCCGGAATGACCAACGCTCAGTGGCTGGCGGCTCGTATGCACGGACCGTCCGGTAAAATCCCGTATACGGTCGGCGGCAGTGATGTGGCAGCCGTCTTCGGGGTCTCCCCTTGGACAACGCCGCTGGAACTGTGGATGATCAAAAAGGGACGGATGAAACCTCCGGCAAAAAGCAACGCCAATCAGCTTGAGATGGGGCATTTGCTTGAACCTATCGCAGCGCATTGGTATGCCAAGAAAACCGGTAACCGCGTGTATGAGGACACGAACCTGTACCAACACGCAGACCATCCGTATGCGCTTGCCAACTTCGATCGGCGTTTTGAGCGTGCCTCTGACGGAGAGCCTGGTATCCTGGAGTGCAAGAGCTGTACCTATCATAAAGCAAGTGAGTGGGACGATGGTGCCATTCCTTTGTACTATGAATTGCAGCTGCGTTTCTACCTGGCCGTTGCCGATGTCAACATCGGTTCGTTTTCCGCAATCTGGGGAAACAACCCGGACAACGACCTGGCGATTCCGGATATCACTCGGGATAAAGCCAAGGAAGATATGATCTTCGAGCGTCTTGATGAATGGATATGGAGTCTTGAGCATGACAAGCCGCCTACAATGTCCGGCGTAGCGCCGCAATTGGCGCTTGAATCGCTGGCCCGTATCTACGGAGAAAGTCAGTCTGGGCTGCCGACCATTGAATTTTCTTCCAAACAGGAAAACGCACTGCGTCGGATCGCTCTGTTGCAGGG
>CAVJCN010000114.1:0-6140 GCA_963647945.1 Absicoccus sp.
CTATTATACAACTACGCGGACAAAAATTCAATGAAAAAATTCAAATATCTAAAACAAAACTAGGCAAAACTTCGTTGAAAGCTAAAGGTGTCAAAGGTTGAGAAAACCGCTAAAAGCTTATATATTCCTGCGGATCTACATAGACCCCGTCTTTGAGCATTTCAAGGTGAAGATGGGCAGGCTCAAGGGCTTCAAATAGTCCGGCTGAACCCACGCCGCCTATGACCTGTCCCGCCTTTACCGTATCTCCCACTTCCACCATTTCGTTAGTGGAAAGGTTGGAATATACGCTGACAAGCCCGCTGCCATCCGAATGAGTTACTTCGACGGATTTCCCGTAGCGGTCGTCGGTGTAGACCCCGGTGACACAGCCTGCCGCCATGGCAACTACCTGGGTATCCTCCGGCGCCTCGATGTCGATTCCCGAATGGGTCATGTACTGGTCAAGGGTGACCGAGTAAATCAGATGATCCATAGCGTATTCGTTGGTTAAAAGGGCGTTGTCCGCCTTTACCGGATTGTCGAACATTAGCTTATCTTGGTCGGAACCGTCACCGTCCTTTGCACTGTCAACCACGGGGACTTTGGCGGAAGCCTCAGAAGAAGCCGTCGAAGCCTCGGAAGTAACCTCGGAAACATTTGCCTTTTTCTCGGCGACGCTTTTTTTCGAATCTTCGGTGCGAACCTTTTCGGAAACGGGAATATTCGCAGCGCTGTCGTTAATTTTGTCTATATTTGACTTTATCGTAAAAATCGAAGTAAGGGCGATGACGCAGAAAGCCAAAACCAATGCGAGCTGAACTTTGTCTTTTCCCCTTTTATTTTGTATTTGACGCATAATTTCACCTCCGTATATCCATATTGTTAACAAAAAAAGTGATTTTCATACAAAACGCTTCTTGTAATAATTGCAAAATCATATTATACTTAAATATTATTATTAAAAAAGGAGGCGAGCCATGGGAGAATTAATATTCGCAGCAGAACACGGCAGGAAAATACCGAAGGAAGATAAAATTTTCGGAATAAGTAACAGAGCAAAACAAAAAATCGCAACGGACGGGAAGGATAAGGTCGTGAACGCTACCATCGGCGCGCTTCTTGACGATGAGGGTGAGCTTATCGTACTTTCATCGGTGAGCGATGTTTTCAGAAATCTGAAACCTCAGGAATTTGCGGAATATGCACCTATCGCGGGAACGGCGGAATATAGAGAGGCTGTAAAAAAAGACGCTTTCGGAAGCTACACGCCGAAGAGGTTTACCGAAGCGGTGGTAACTCCGGGAGGAACGGGAGCCATAAGAAATACGATTTCCAATTATTCGGACATAGGCGACAAGGTTCTCGTGGCAGACTGGTACTGGTCGCCCTACGGCACCATTGCCCAGGAAATAGGGAGAACCGTGGAAACCTTTGAACTCTTTGACGATGCCCGAAAATTCAATATAAAAAGTTTTTCGGAAGCAGCAAATTCGCTGCTGGAAAAGCAAGAAAGGCTCGTTGTAATACTAAACACTCCCGCCCACAATCCGACAGGATATGCTCTTTCGGATGAGGACTGGAGAAAGGTTATAGGCTTTTTTGAGGAGCTGCCGAAAAATAAGAAGATAACGCTGCTGGCGGACATCGCTTATATTGACTTTGCGGGAGATGAAGAAAAATATAGAAGCTTTCTTCCGATTATCGACGGGGCATCTGAAAATGTGCTGATCGTTATCGCCCACAGCCTTTCCAAAGCATATACCCTTTACGGAATGCGTTGCGGAGCCATGATATGCATGGCAAAAACCAAAGAAATCGCAGATGAATTTAAGAGAGTCTGCGAGTTTTCTTCAAGAGCTTCCTGGTCAAATTGTCCGAGAGCGCCCCAGGTTATTCTTTCAAAGATATTTGCCGATAAGGAACTTAAAGCGAAGGTGGATGAAGAGCGAAAGGGATTCAGGGATATGCTGCTCAGAAGGGGCAGAGCCTTTGAAGAGGCTGCGGCTGAGGCAGGCCTTGAAATGGTACCCTTTGACGCGGGATTCTTTGCATCGGTGCCTTGCGACGACCCAGAGGGGCTTTCTGCGGAGCTGGAAAAGGAGGGAATTTTCCTGGTGCCGCTGGCAAAGGGCGTTAGAGTGTCGGTGGCTTCCATTTCCGAAGAAAAATGCAGATATATACCGGCACGAATAAAAGAATGTATGAGTAAAATGCTGTAAAAATATTAAAAAACTTTCATGGAATATATTGACATAACTCCGGCAATATAGTAATATTGTAGTACAAAAGGAAATTTGTGGAAAGGAGAGTTATGCAGCAATGCCGGAAAGAGAAAGAGATGATGAATTTAGATTTGAAATCCTCCAGCATATTGGGGTTGTCGGTAAGTACCAAACCGGATGGTCTAAGGAAATCAACATTGTTTCATGGAGAGGCGGAAGCCCGAAACTTGATATCCGGGACTGGGATCCAAACCATGAACGAATGAGCAGGGGAGTTACCATGCGCAAGAGCGAAGTGCTGACGACAATGCAAATTCTTATGGAACACTACGGTGACGATTTCAAACGGATGATTGAACAATGAAAATGCCGTCCCGGACAAATAACTTGTTCGGGACGGTATTTTTGACGATCCGGCGAAACGCTATACCTGCCTTGTTTCGTCTTTGAATAAAAAAGAAATTCCGTATAAGGCAGCGAGTCCCACTATGGCATAAATTATTCTCGAAATGACTTCGAGTTCAACGCCGAAAATGCTCGAAACAAGGTTATAGTTAAAGAAACCGACAAGACCCCAGTTGATTCCGCCGATGATCATCAGAATGAGAATTAATTTCTTCAAAGTAATCACTCCTTTCGCAATCTATTTTGCCCCAAAACATTTTTTTTATTACGGGTTTATGCTATAATAAGTTTATCAGCGACCTTGAGCCTGTTGCCGCAAGGTCGGAAAATTTTCATAAAATCGGGGGAAATATGAAAGTTCAATTAAAAAAAGATTACAGGGGCGAGTTTGAGGAAATAACAGTGGAAAAGGGAACTACGCTGGAGGAACTTTACGCAGGCATGGCGGAGCAGCTTCCGTACACGGTGCTTGCCGCGAAGGTAAACAACAAGCTGGTGACTTTGGCATACAAACTTTACCGCGATTGCAAGATAGAATTTCTCGATATGAGAACTCAGGTGGCAAACCTCATCTACCAAAACAGCCTGAATCTCATATATCTCAAAGCAACATCGGATGTTTTGGGCTACTGCGAGGTGGATATACAAAATTCCCTGAACAAGGGGCTGTATACGGAGATTAAGTCCTCGCAGCCCGTTACCGCAAAACAGGTCAGGGACATCCAAAAAAGAATGGAAGAGCTGGTGGCTCAAAATTTACCAATCGACAGGTTGAAACTCACAAAAGAGGAAGCGGAGCAGTTCTTCATAAACACCGGAAGAGCCGGGAAAGTTGCACTTCTTGAAGAAAACCCATACATGAAAAAAATTCCGTTCTATTCTCTGGACGGATATATGGACTTTTTCTACGGGCTTATGACCCCGTCAACGGGCTACATCAAATATTTCCAGCTAATGAAATACAGGCGGGGCGTTTTGTTGCGCTTTCCGCACCCCTCAAAGCCGGATGAGATCCCGCCATATGTGGACGAAAAGGCCCTATACAAAACCTTCGGCGAGGAAAAACGCTGGGGAAAGCTGATGGAGATAAGCTATGTTTCTGATTTGAACCGCAGGATCGATGAGGGCAAAATAAAAGAGCTTATACAGATTTCGGAAGCCCTCCATGAACGCAAGATCGTTGAAATTGCAGATATGATAACAAAGCAGAAAAAGAGGATCATCCTCATAGCGGGGCCCTCATCCTCCGGCAAGACTACATTTGCCCAAAGGCTGTGTATCCAGCTGAGAGTTCACGGGCTAAAGCCTCTTTACCTGGGTACGGACGACTATTTTGTGGAGCGGGAGGAAACTCCGGTCAATGAATTTGGCGAGAGGGACTATGAAAACCTGAACGCAGTGGATATAGAGCTGTTCAACGACAACATGAACGACCTGTTGGCGGGCAAAGAGGTTGATCTTCCGATTTTTGACTTCCTTACAGGACACAAAAGATTCGGTGAAAAAAAGACCAAGATCAAAGCCGCCCAGCCTATTGTAATCGAGGGAATCCACGCCCTTAACCGAGCCATGACGCCGAAAATACCGGAGGAAGAGAAGTTTAAGATTTACATAAGCCCGCTGATTCAGCTTAATATAGACGACCACAACAGAATAGTGACCACCGACCACAGAATGCTAAGAAGAATGGTGCGGGACTACAAGTACAGGGGTTACAGCGCCCAAAACACCATCGACAGCTGGCCGAAAGTAAGGGCAGGAGAGGATAAGAACATATTCCCATTTGCGGGAGAGGCGGATATCGTGTTTAATTCGGTGCATCTTTACGAGATATCCGTGCTGAAAAAATACGCCAAGCCCCTACTGGAAGAAATAACCAGAGATGAGCCGGAGTATGCCGATGCCCACCGAATGCTGAATTTCCTGCGATTTTTCAGGACGGTTGAAGACGATTCGGCGATTGTGAACAATTCCATATTGCGGGAATTTATAGGCGGAAGCGTTTTCGTCGAATAGCCGCGGCAAAAAGCTACGCAGTGCAGGAAAAGCAAACAAAATGCTGAAACCCCGGAGAAAATTTAAGGAAAGTTAGAGAAAAAATGGCAAATATACTGATAATCGGCGGAATCAACATAGACATAGAGGGCCGCCCCTACAAAGAACTGAAAGAGCAGGACTCAAATCCCGGTGAGATTAAAATTTCATACGGCGGTGTTGGCAGAAATATTGCGGAAAATGCTGCCAGAATCGGCGAAAAGGTGGCGATGCTTTCCGTAATCGGAGAAGATGAGCTGGGAATGGGAGCAAAACGACATCTTGAGAATATCGGAGCAGATGTATCCATGGTTCGGGAAATTGCGGGCAGAAATTCGGCAATATATTTGTCGATACTGAGCCCCGAAAGAGATATGCACCTGGGACTTTGCGACATGGGAATAATCGAAGAGCTGACCCCTGCGGACATCAAGACGGCCGGTAGTGCCTTTGCCGAGGCAAAGGTAGTGGCTCTGGACGGCAATCTCGAAGAAGAAATGCTCAAGGATGCCACGGAAACCCTTTCGGACAGGAAGCTTTTCTACGACCCCGTGTCGGCGAACAAAGCCTGCCGCGGGAAGGCTTTCATCGGGCGTTTCCACAGCATAAAACCGAATCTTATCGAGGCGGAGGTGCTTTCCGGCATGAAGATCACGAATGACCGTGAACTTAAAAGGGCGGCACAGTATTTTTTGGACAAAGGTGTAAAAAATGTATACATCACCCTGAACAGCGGAGGCGTGTACTTTAAAAATAAAGAAAAAGAGGGCTTCCTAAGACCGCCGGAAAACATGAAAATCGAAAGCGCCACGGGAGCCGGAGATGCATTTTCGGCGACGATCCTTTACGGAATGGTGCGGGGACTTGAAATTGACGAGATTGCAGCCCTCGGAATGGCGGCGGCGCAGATCGCCATGGAAAGCGAAAAAGCTGTAAACGAAAAGATAAATATTGAGGATATCAAAAGGAGGATAAATCAAAATGTACAGTAACTATTTGGATATTAAGCCCGAGGTGGCAAAGGCCCTTGAAGAGGGAAAACCCGTAGTGGCATTGGAATCCACCATAATCGCTCACGGAATGCCGTACCCTAAAAATGTTGAAACGGCTGTTAAGGTGGAAGAAGTAATAAGAGAAGGCGGCGGCGTACCGGCAACTATTGCTATTATAGACGGAAGGATCAAAATCGGTCTTAGCAGGGAGGAAATAGAATATTTGGGAACCGCTGACAATGTGCTCAAAGTAAGCCGCAGGGATTTTCCCCTTGTTATAGCCAAAAAGCTCGACGGAGCGACTACCGTTGCAGGGACTATGATTGCGGCGAACATGGCGGGCATTAAACTTTTTGTTACAGGGGGAATCGGAGGCGTTCACAGAGGTGCCGGAGAGAGCTTTGACATTTCGGCAGACCTTGAAGAGCTTAAAACTACGGGAGTTACCGTTGTGTGCGCAGGGGTAAAGTCTATTCTGGACATCGGCGCAACCCTGGAATATCTG
>CAVJCN010000115.1:0-6065 GCA_963647945.1 Absicoccus sp.
CGTAAAGGGAATCCCCGGATTTTACCGTATAGGTGGATTCCTGCTGTTTCCCGCTCTTTATCTTTTTAAGCGCGGCGCTCTTGCTGCTGATTTTGGCAAGGGTGGTGCTGGTTTCCTTAATTTTCACATCTTCTTTGAAGCCGATTTCCTCATATTTCTTACTGGATTTTTTGCTTACATAAAGGCTCTGGACATCCTGCAAAATCTCTTCGGCAATTTCCTTGCTCTCCACGATTGCGATGGTCTGCCTGTCAACAACGATGGCGTATGCCGTTGCCTGAATATCTCCCATATATGTAAATCTTTTCAGAACCGTATCTGCGTCATCCACTTCCTTGCCGATGGAAATTACAGGTCTGAAAGTTATATCCGTTTCCGGGTCAATGGTAATGTTTGAGCCATATTCGTGGGAAAGCTCCGTACTTATAAGATCCAGTATTTCAAGGACTTCCCGCTGTTCCTTTACAACTCCCAGGGCTCGTCCGTTATATGAATACTCATAGTCCGTTGTGGAGGCAAAGATTCCTACAAGGCACAAAATAGCCGCAACCGCTATTCCGAAATGCTTTAAAATTTCCTTCCTGTATCTGAGCAGGTTAATCCGCGCCGCATGAAATCGTCTTGCAAACAAAACAAAAGTTTTCCAGAAAATCCAGGAAATAAGGTCTGCAACCTTATCAAAGCCCACCACAAAGGCCGCGGACACATTCCACAAACCTTCGCAGCCATCCCGTAGTATTTCCCATACCTCATCGAGGATTTCATCTGTTGCCGTTATTATACCGGCGCAAAAGTCCCATATATTGTAATTAAATTTTTCTTTCTTTGTTTCTCGCTTCGGTTTTATTTTTTTGCCTTTGCCTTTAGCCATAACTCAGCGTCTCCTATTCTCTCCTTGATACATGCGCATCTCCTGCCGGCATCATTCACCCCTGTATCCCGACATTCGCTGCAAAGGTATTTTACATCCGTAAAGTCGAGAGGGAAATTATTTTCCGTTAAGAGAATCGCTCTCTCTTGTTCGAGAAGCATCATGAGTCTTTTTATTTCTTCAAGGTTTTTGCCGCCGCTCAAAACAGCTCTGGAAAGCTTGCTTCCCAAATCCTTCAGGGATTCATCTATTTCCTCGATCCTCGGCAGCTCTGCATAAACCTCCTTTTTTGCTTCCTGGGACTTCCTTTCGGCTTCTTGCCGCAGGAAATCGTAATAACTATCTAAATCAGCCCGACTGACTGTTGTTTTCATATTAACGCTTCTCCCGACAGAAGCTGCTTGTTTCTGCCAGTTTTCCAGAATCTTATTTACATAATTTACATTCGGATTTTGTATTCCTACGGTTTTTTGGCAGGCTTCAAGGATTCTTTCCATGGAAAAGCCCTGCTCGTCAAACCATTTATCGATTATTTTCTTCTCCCCATCGGTTGCCATTCTTCCCACAACACCCAGGGAGCTTAAAATGCGCTTATAGTCGCCGTATCTTTTGCCGGCGGCTTCCAGATATTCATCCGCCTCTTCCGCGGTTTTTATGCCTCTTTCCGTCCATTCCCGTATAACGGCTTCTATGTATTTCGGCTGAGTTTTTTTCTTCTCATAGCAGTATTCAAAGGCTTTTTTTACCACCTCCGGCTCTGCCGATATTTTGCTGCGCCACTCGGCAATTTCCTGCATTTCCTTTGGTGACACCGGCTTACCTTTTAAATTTTCCACGAAGCCGTAAATATCGCTCAGTGTTTCATCACAAAGAGATTCCGAAAGCTTTGAGTTTTTTTGCGGCGTTTCGGCCGTTCCAGCATACATGAGTCCCCGCAAATTTGTAAAGGTAACGCTGTAATCCAGCTTTTGCCGGCTTCTTATATCTCTTTTTACAACGCCCATTTTTTCCCAATATTGCCACGCCAGGTCAACATCTCCCTCCGTAAGGCCAAGTTGCGTCGCAATGCCGTGGTGGGTTATCTCAATCTGCTGTTTCGCATAGAGCAGCGCGAAAAGGTACACCTTCACATAATCTCCCGGTGCCTGAGGTAAATATTCATTTATAAAAATATTTTCCACTTCTGTGGTCAGAAGATAGAAATCTTTGATTTTTTCATTTTTAAAGTTCATATTTTTCCTCGCTTCCCCTTGCGGAGGCCCGCGGCGCGGGCTTTGGGCGACTGCTCTTTCGCTGCCCTGCCCTTTTGCTGTCCTTTCGCTGCCTTTTAGAGGGCTTTATCGCTGAACTTGGTGTACCGTGACACCCATGTCAACTCGATTTTGCCCGTAGGGCCGCTTCTGTGCTTTGCAATATTTATCTCGCACACCCCCGGTGTTTCTGTTTCCGGATTGTAATAATCATCTCTGTAGAGGAAAAGCACGATATCCGCGTCCTGCTCGATGGAGCCTGATTCTCTCAGGTCGGAAAGGATCGGGCGCTTGTCCGGTCTTTGCTCCGGCGCTCTGGAAAGCTGGGAAAGGACGATGACCGGGCAGTCCATTTCCCTTGCCAGCAGCTTTAGATTTCGGGAAATCGCGCTGATTTCCTGTTGCCTGCTGTCGGCTTTTCCGTCAAATTTCATAAGCTGTAAATAGTCCACCACCACAAGATCAAGGCCCTGCTCTGCCTTTAGCCTTCTGCACTTATTTCTCATTTCCATAAGCGAAATGCCCGGGGTATCATCGATTACTATTTTTGTTCCGTTCAGGTCGTTTGCTGCCATGGAAATTCTATCCCAGTCAGTTCTTTCCAAATCTCCCTGTTTGAGCTTTTGCATTTCAACCCTCGCCTGCATGGCAAGAAGCCGCTGTCCAAGCTGTTCTTTTGCCATTTCCAGGCTGAAAATAATCACGGAGGAGCCTGCCTTGATGGCGCTCTGCTGGGCGATGTTCAGCGCAAGAGCGGTTTTACCCATAGCAGGTCTTGCCGCCACAATTATAAGATCCGAACGCTGAAGTCCGCTGGTCTTTTCGTCCAACTCTCTGAATCCCGTAGGTATACCAACTATTTTATTCTTGTTTTTTGACGCTTCATCGATGATTTTGAGGTTTTCCAGTAAAACTTCCTGTATTTTTGCATAATCATTCTTTTGCCTTTTCTGGGCGATGCTGAAAATTCCGCTTTCCGCGTAATCCAAAATCTCTCTTGCATCCATTTTGGCTTCATAGCCCTTGGCGGTGATATCTTCGGTTGTCCTTATCATCTGCCGGAGGGTGGCTTTTTCGGCGACGATCTTGGCATATTCCGCACCGTTTGCCGTCGATGGAACATCCGCCGTGAGGGTTGCAATGTATGCCCGTCCCCCTACCATATCCAGCGACTTGCGCCGCTTTAGCTCTTCACACACCGTCAAAACATCAACCGGGGAATTTTCTCTGTATAAATCCCAAATGGCGCGGAAAATTTCTCTGTGGTTTTCGTTGTAAAAATCCTCTTCTTTGACTTCTTCGAGGATTTCCGAAAGAATATCTTTGTCAAGCATCGCCGCGCCGAGGGCGGATCTTTCCGCTTCGGCATTATGGGGCGGGATTCTGTCAATCATTTCTCTTTGCTCCTACTACTAATTACTGCGCGTTTACCACAACCTTGAGTTTTGCGCTTACCTCGGTGTACAGCTTTATTTCAACTGTAATTTCTCCGGTCTGTTTGATCGGGCTGTCCAGCTGGATCTTCTTCTTATCCACGGCGATATTGTGTTGCTCTTTGAGGGCATCTGCAATATCCTTGGAAGTAATTGACCCGAAAATTTTGCCCCCTTCTCCTGCTTTGGTTTTGATTTCAACGCTGAGGGTGCCTATTTTCTCAGCCGTATCCTGTGCCGCCGCCTTTTCCGCCGCCTTTTTCTCTGCGGCTATCGCCTTTTGCTTTTCAAGGTTTCTGATGTTGCCATCGGTGGCTTCGGTGGCGTAACCCTTTGGAAGAAGCATATTTCTTGCATATCCGTCGCTTACCTTAACCACATCCCCCGCCTTGCCGGTGCCTTTTATATCTCTATTCAAGATTACTATCATCCTCTTTTACCTCCATTATTTCCTTAATTTTATCCACTGTTTTGTCTATACTTTCTTCAACCTGTGCCGCCGCCGTGGTGAGATGGCCGCCGCCGCCGAATTTTTCCATTACCAGCTGCACATTTACATCCCCCAGGGATCTTGCGCTTATTACGGTTTTTTCGTCTATATTTCTGCCTACCACAAATGAGGCTTTTACACCCTTTATCGTAAGCAAAGCGTCTGCAACCTGGGCACAAATCAGCTGGGCGTTTGTCTTTACCTGAGGGCAAGTGGTGATCGCAATGCCTTCCCCAAAGACCTGGGTGTCCGAAATCGCTCCGGCTCTGAGCCTGATGTTTGCAATATCTTCCTGGAAAAAGCGTTTTACCTCTGTGGGATCTGCTCCCTGTCTTCTGAGCCATGCCGCTGCCTCAAAGGTTCTTACCCCTGTTTTTACGGCAAATCCGTTTGTGTCCACCGTCATTCCTGCCAGCAGTGCCTCCGCCTCAATCTTTGCGAGGCTCTTCTTTTTGCTCATATACTGCAAAATCTCCGCCACCAGCTCTGATGCCGAGGAAGCATAGGATTCCATATATGCAAGCACCGGATTTTCGATAAATTCCTCGACTTTTCTGTGATGGTCGATAACCACAACTTTTTCGCATATATCAAGGAGCCGCGGACATTCCACCAGGCTGGGCCTGTGGGTGTCCACAACGATGAGCAGACTGTCCGTTTCCGCAAGTGAAATTGCCTTTTCGGAGGAAATAAACTTGTATTCGTCGGTTTCCTTTGCCTGTCTGAAAAGTTCCGCAAGGGACTCGTTATATTCATCGATTACGATATAAGGCTCTTTCTCCGAAAGGTAGCAAAGCCTTGAAATTCCCAGCGCCGCGCCGAAGCTGTCCATGTCGGGATTGTCATGCCCCATGATAAAAATTTTCTTGGACTGTTCTATGAGCTGTTTCAGAGCGTGGCCCACGATTCGTGATTTTCCCTTGTTGCTCTTTTCCACGGTCTGGAGCTTGCCGCCGTAGTATTCTATCTTGATGTTTCTCTTTATAACCGCCTGATCTCCGCCTCTTCCGAGGGCAAGGTCAAGAGCCGTGTCCGCGTAGGACTCGGATTGCGCCATATTTCTGCCCCCTACCCCTACGCCTATACTAAGACTTGCCGGAAAATCCGCGCCGGTTTCCAGGTTTCTCACCTCGTCCAGCAGGTCGAATTTCGAGGCAATGATCTTTTCCAGGTGTTGCTGCTCGAACCATACCACATACATACTGCCCTTCACACGAATGACCGAAGCCTCTATTTTAGCCGCCCACTTTCGGATAATTCCGTCTATTTGGCTGGAAAGCGCCAGCCGCGGAACCGGCCCCGTGCTATCGATAAGCTCATCATAATTGTCCAGCTGAATCTTGGCAACACAGGGTTTTTCGTTATTGTAACGGTCTTTTAAATCTTCGAGATTCGTTACATCGCTAAAGAATATGGCAAGCCCGTCCTCCTCGTTTTCTGTGAGTTTTTTCGCGGAAACCCTGAAAATCTTGTCGTTTCGTCTGATCAGAGGGTGGGTGTCGCCGGCGGCAGCTTCGTAAAGCTCGCTTAGTTTGATTCCCGTAAGCACGAATATATCGCCATCCAGTATTTCATCGTAGACAAAGACTTCGTTTATTCTTTCGCTGGCCCCCGTGACCTTTCCCTGGGCGCTTACGAAGCAAGCCGGAAGGGGGATATACTCCAGTATGGAATTGTCTGTCTTTTCCTTTGCCATAAAAATCTCCATTCTGCCCGTTACATTGGCACAAACAGTAAACCGCAGATTATCGCAGGGTTATTCGATTCCCAGTCCGAAATTCTTCCTTACTCGTTTCATTGTTTGCTGTGAAATTGCGTCCGCCTTTTGGGCGCCCTCTTTCAAAATGTCGATAAGTTCCTTCGACTCTCTGATGTCCTTATATTTTTCCTGAATCGGCAGCAGCGCTTCGGTGGTAACTTCAACCAGATCTTTCTTAAAGTCCCCGTAGCCCTTGCCCTCGTAAGCGGCTTCAAGCTCCGGAATTGTCTTCCCGGATAAAACGCTGTAAATATTCAGCAAA
>CAVJCN010000116.1:0-499 GCA_963647945.1 Absicoccus sp.
GTACGAACACAGCTATGCCAGTCTTCCGGGCAGAGGTGCCCATAAGGGAAAGAAGGTCATAGAGAAGTGGATCAGGACTGACCCAAGAAATTGTAAGTATGTCCTCAAAATGGATATACGGCATTTCTTCGATTCTATTCCACACGACCGTTTGAAAGCTAAGCTGAGAAAAACCGTCCATGACGAGAATATGCTGGATCTCCTGTTCCGCATTATCGATGTCACTGAGGTGGGGATTCCGCTTGGCTTTTATACTTCTCAGTGGCTTTCCAACTGGTATTTGCAGGGGCTTGACCATTACATCAAGGAACAGCTTCAAGCCGTGCATTATATGCGCTATATGGACGACATGGTCGTTTTTGGGTGCAACAAGAGGGTTTTGCACCGCATAAGACAAGCCATTGCTGACTATCTGGAGACCGAGCTTGGCTTGGAACTCAAGGCAAATTGGCAAGTCTTTCGCTTTTCTTACGGTGATGACCAAGGCCGTGATCTGGAC
>CAVJCN010000116.1:509-5964 GCA_963647945.1 Absicoccus sp.
GTACAAGGCCACGAGAAAAGCACACAAAATCTCCAAAAAGGAGAAAGCAACCATACTCGACGCCCGTCAAATGCTGTCGTATCTCGGCTGGATCGACTGCACCGATACCTACCATATGTATCAGAAGTGGATAAAGCCGAAGATCAACTTCCGGCAACTGAGACGGAAGGTTTCAAGGTACGACAAGCACGACGAGAAGCGAGTATATCTAACACTCGTCAGTCTCTACACTTCGAAAGGAGGAAAGCCACATGGAGATCAATTACAAGTATGCCGAGAGCACTGTTAAACCGACTGCACTTGAAGTTTCAGTGGGAACGGTGTATCTCCGCAAGGACATCACCAGTATTACCAGAACCTCCGAACAGGGCGGTGAGACTACTTACTGGACTTATCAGGAAGCAGCCCTTACCCCCGAGGAATTCAATGCCTATACGAACCTTGTCATGGCGGAGAACGCCATCAAGGGCACAAATGACTCTGACAACATCGTGCAGATCATGGCCGGACAGGAAACAGGCGACAACAATCAGCTTGCCATCATGGAAGCGATCGCTGACCTGTACGACGCCATTGCCACGATGACTGTCTGATAAGGAGGTTACGGAAATGGTAGAAATCTACACGAAGCTTATCATCAATAAGCGCAGAACCTTCGACAAGGTACCCGCCAAATTCCAGGCGGATGTCGAAGCACGACTTCTGGAACTCGGTTACGATACCAACGGCGATCCCATTGCCACGGAGGAGTAACCATGTTTTATATTTTAGTCAAATTTCTTGTAGGAGGTAACAACATGGTAGCACTGTATGTCGCGCTCATTATCAACAACAGACGGACTTTCGCCCAAGTTCCGGCGAAGTTCAAAGAAGCTGTCAGGGCTGATCTCGAAGCTCTCGGTCTTGACGAAAACGGTAATCCGGTGGATTAACCGAGCAACAGCGAGGAGCCTGCTTAACCGTAGGCTCCTACGCCTAACCTAAAGAGGTTTGGGGTGATATTTCCTGCAAACTTCTTAATTCATTCATGACTTAAAGGAGGATGGTACATGGAAATGGAACCCTGGCTGCAAACCGTATTGACCATTCTGGGAACAATACTGGCCTCTTCCGGATTTTGGGCATTTATTCAGGAGAGGTCAAAGAGAAAAGCTGCTGAAAACAAGCAGAACACTCTGGAAACACAAATGCTCATCGGTCTGGCTCATGACCGCATCATCTATCTCGGAATGACTTATGTCGAGAGAGGCTACATCACACAGGATGAGTACGAGAATCTGTATGAATACCTGTATAAGCCTTACGAGAAGCTTGGCGGTAATGGGTCAGCCAAACGAATCATGAAAGAAGTTAATCAATTACCGATTCGCAAGTCGACTTATGCGAATTAAGCTGGAGGTGAGATTATGAGTTATAGCGTTACTGGCACAACTATCACTTTGACCCGAGGTGATACATTTGAGGCTCTGGTCTCAGCTACCAAGAGAGACGGGGCACAGTATATCCCCGTGGAGGGCGATTCTATTCGCTTTGCCATGAAGGAGAACTACGATGACCCCCGCCCCCTTCTTGTAAAAGACATCCCCCTGGATACGATGATGCTGGTGCTCGAACCTGCGGACACCGAGGATCTCAATTTCGGGAAATATGTCTATGATATTCAGCTTACTAAGGCGAACGGCAAGGTCGATACCTTTATCTCGAAGGCAACACTCAAGCTTTCGGAAGAGGTTGACTAAATATGGGCGGAGTATGCGGAATCGGGTCTATCAAAGGGCACCTTTCGCCCATCGGAAGCCTACAAGGAGCTTTATCCATACCTGTGGCAGGAGCACCTGAGTATGATATTTACGACGGCGAGTACACAATCACGCCGACGGATACGGCACAGGTTCTTGCTACGGCAAACAAACTGCTTGAACACGATATTGTAATTGAAGCAAGTCCGGGCATCCTTCCTGAGGGAAGTGAGATGGCTTCGGAAGGAGACGTTGACGAGGTGATCGAAGATGTCTTTGGTTCTGACAATCCCTCTTACGATGAGGACGACATTGCTACCGAAGAAGAGGTTGACGAGGTCATCACCGATGTATTCGGGACGGATGAACCCACTCCTGAGCCTGAGCCGGACGAGCCTACTCACAATACTGATGATATTGCGACTGAAGACGAGGTCGACGATGTTATCAGCGATGTGTTCGGCTAATTTTCATCTTGGTCACAGCAGTGCCATACACTGTGACGAAATATTTATTCCAAATAGGAGGAATGTACAATGGCAGATACTATCAAAATCACTACCCTTGCGCAGCTCAAGACCGCTCTTCAGGCGGCCAAGACCTACATCGACGGTCAGATCGGCGATCTAGGTGCTCTGGCGAGTAAGGACGAGGTAGCTTATGCTGACCTTGCCGCTGCTCTGAAGACGCTCATCGACGGTAAGGCTGAGCAGACCACCGTGGACACTCTGGTTGGTTCCGATACCGGCAAGAGTGTTCGTACTGTCGCTTCCGAAGAGGTTGCGAAGATCGTTGCCGGCGCGGATGCGTCCTATGACACCCTGAAGGAGATCGCTGACTGGATTCTGAACGACACCACGGGTGCCGCTAAGATGGGTAACGACATCGCTCGTCTGGATGCTATTCTGGACGGTATCGGCGGCACTGACGAGCAGGCTACGGTCGTGGCTTATGTCACCAAGATGATCGAAGCTCTGGGCATTGGCGACTACGCCAAGACCGCTGACATGAATACCGCGCTGGCCAAGAAGGTCGACAAGGTTGACGGCAGCCGTCTGATGACCAATGCTGAGGGCACCAAGCTGGCTGGCATCGCCGAGGGTGCTCAGGTGAACGTCATTGAGAAGATCAAGGTCAATGGCGTCGAGAAGACTCCTACTGACAAGGCGGTCGACATCACCGTTCCCACCGGCGCACTGGCTGACCTGGACGAGGTCGCTGAGAGCAATCTGAATGCGGCTCTGAAGGTGAAGATCAACGCTGCTGCCGAGGGCAACCACAGCCATGCGAACAAGGAGTTCCTGGACACTCTGTCCGGTGCTACCGACGCCGAAGTTACTGCTATGTGCGCTGAGGTCTTTGGCGCCTAAACTATGGCAGTCCTTGGGGGAGGGTGTAACAGCCCTCCCCTAAATCTTTCAAAGGAGCGTGAATCGAATGTCTGAGTGCAAGCTGGTATCACTCGACCAGGCTAAAATACTTGCCGAACAGACCAAGTCGTATGTAGACGGTAAAGTAGATTCCGCCAGTGTTATCCAATCTGGTGACACCGTCAAGACGTTTTCAAAGGACTACAAGACCGTAACGACGGTTTACGCCAACGGGAACCAGCTTGTGAAGACTTTTTCGGACGACATGAAGACAATCACATCGGTTCTCAAAGACTCCGAAGGAACGGTCATAGCAACGGAAACCAAGACACTGTCGGATGATGGTCTCACCATCTCTACGAATGTGGTTTACGGCTAATTGGCAGTAAAACAGGGCGATAAGATGTAGGCTATTTCTGCATTATTCCTACACTTCGGGCGAAAAAGCCTGTAAATACGGGATATTTTGCTTCTATAATAGAAACATTCCTACATCTAACCGCTTCTTAAACCCTGTATTTACGCCGTTTTCAGAGTAGTTAAAAGTGGTTAGATGCCGAGAAATGTAGGTAACTCGTGCATTATTTCTATTATACTCATACACATATAATCCTACACTCAAGTTTTGCCTCCTCGTTGTGGTGAGTGCCTTAATCGGTGCTTCTGCTTCGAGGAGGCTTTTCTTGTTTTCGGAAGATGTCTTGAAGCGGAAGGAAAGCAAACCGACCGGTACTGGTAATACCGAACGGCTGCTTGGAAGGTTATTTATGCCTACGGTAAAATGCTGAATATTCGGTATGCTCTTTCTTATTGGCTGTGAGGATATGATACCAGAATTCAGGCAACGGCATGACTTTATCTTTTGGTTTATAAAAAGCTGTCATACGGGATGTGCTGATTTGACGCCAAAGATTCCATCTCCTTCCGTTTCAAGATGTTTTTCGAGCAATCCAAGCAAGCTATTTTATTTTTTCGATTTCCTCTTTTAGCCACTCGAATTCTCTCTGCGTATAGACCTTTTCAGTGATGTCGGAGATCTTGTGACCGACCATATATTTGATGGCATATTCGTCAACACCGTACTTCTTAGCCATGGTGACGAAGTGCTTGCGACCGTCATGTGGGCGATGCTCTGGATTAAGTTTCAGTTCACTCTTAATCATGTTGAAACCTTTTTGGTAGCGGGCATAGGTCAAAGCGGTAGTCTTGCTTCGGGCGTTCGGATTGACATAGTTGAAAAGATACAGACTGCCAAGCTCCTGCGCTTCTTTATATTTTCGCTCGACCAAATGACGAATCTTGGAATGTATCGGGACGACTCTGTCCGTGCCGGCATCTGTCTTGATACCGCCCTTGAAAGTCCAGTTCTCAAGGTCTACATTCTGCAATTCAAGCAAACCAATTTCTTGGGGACGCCAACCTGAGTAGCACTGGATAAGAAGGACATCCACGAACATTTTATCATCGACATGCTGCCATAGCAAGCCCATCTCCTCATCTGTAAACGGGATGTGTTCATTCTTAACCGTTACGATCTCTTTGATGGTCTCTTCGCTGAGGTTGAATGTTCGAGAGTAGTTCCTGTCAACAAGCTCATATTCAAGAGCGTAATCCAGCATCAGATTGAATAGGGATTTTATCTGGTTCTTCATGGAAGCACTCGGGGTTTTCTCTTCTCCTCTGACCGTGACGACACCCTCGTCCATACACCCTTTGACATGACGAGCACGAATGTCTTTCACCCTCATATCATACACAGCCGAGCAATACCGCCAAGCGTATGCGATAGAACGAGTGCTCTTGACACTCTTTTCGTACTCAGCAAGCCATTTTTCATAAAGCTCTTTTGCGGTAATGGATGGCTCTAAGTCATAAGGATTCTTGTTGTACTCGACCAGTGCAGCATAAGCATCGTTGTAAGTCGGAAAATAAGACTCCGGTTTTAAGGGTTTGCAAATGGGTCTTCCGTTCGAATCCTTTCCTACGCTTATCATTGCTCTGAATGGATTACGGAGGTTCCGATTCTTGATTTCACTGATTTGACCGAAGCCGTTTGGCAATCTGCGGCGTTTATTGTTTTTGTTCCGAGGCTTTCGCTGTTTTATATTAGGTTGTAATGGAAACCCACAGTGCGGACAGGATTGAGCTTTGTCACTTACCTGAAGCTCACACTCAGGACACTTCACCAACATTATTATCACCTTCCCCATTGATTTGCTATCGATAATCATATATCATAGTGTAGGATTTGTCAACTCCTACACAAAAATTTTTTATCAGAAAAGAGAGATCCTATGATTAGTGACAACGAATCAATCTGCCCCAAATGCAAAGGTACACTTAAAT
>CAVJCN010000117.1:0-3186 GCA_963647945.1 Absicoccus sp.
ACCTTGAAATATCAAGACTTGACGGCTACGATGAAGGCGAGCGCGCCGGCTTCACAAAGGGCGAGCGCGCTGGCGCTGAGCGAGGCGCGGCTCAGGAGAAACTGTTGATTGCGAAGAACTTCAAAAAATCCGGAATCCCTTTTGATGTAATAGCCAAGAACACCGGGTTAACCATGAGCGAGGTCGCGGAGCTATAGCGGCAGGCTGCGGCTTTTCGTTGGGCGTTGTGCTTGCGAAATTCGGGCAAAAGTAAACGAAAGAATTAACGAGGCTGTCTGCCAATCCTATGATTTCGGCGGGCAGCCTTTTATGTGAGTTATATGTGACCTATTCGATTGATTTGAGCGATTCGGCCATGTTTATCTTTTCAAGCCTGAAATACATTGCAAAGTTTACAATAAGCGCAAACAAGAAGGTCAGCGCCACGGCAATCAGGTAGCTTGCAAGCTCGATATGAATGTCGAAGCTCAGCAAATCAATCTGTATCTGTCCCATCACGAAGGAATGAAAGCCTTTGCCCACCGGTATCCCCACGAGAGCCGATATTGCGGTAAGCACGAAATTTTCCCGGAAAACATAGGCATTGGTTTCGCCGGGGTAAAATCCCAGCACCTTAATGGTCGCAATTTCCCTGATCCGCTCCGTAATATTTATATTAGTAAGATTGTAGAGCACGATGAAAGCAAGGGCGCCTGCGCAGGCCATTACAAGGGCAATGATATAATCCAGACTTTCCATCATGTTGTTGACCCGATCCCGCATATCCTGGGTGATGCTCACCGAGGCAACATGGGAAGCCTCCATGAGCTTTGCACCCTGCTGGTGAGGATTTGCAAGACTTCCGTCTTCATCATGGTGCCCAATCACAAAGGCTGTATTGATTTCGGGCTTTCCCCAAGCGTTGCCGTAGGTATCGAGGGTGATGTACACATAGTTGTAAACATGGTTTTCGCACAGATTGTCTATCACAAGATCCATCTCCCGCATATCGCTGTCAAATACCGTCAAAACATCGCCTGAACCAAGCCCCAGGGTCTGCCCCAAATTATCGTTTATCACGCAATGCCCATCGGAAGGATAGGCAATTTCACCCTCATCGTTTTTTAGAGTGATGAAGTCCGAAATGGGATCCGCCGGGTCTGCAACCACCATATTGACAGATTTAACCTGGGAACCGATATGCGCGTCCACTGACAGGGTGTTAAGGAAAAGGGCGCTGTCCACATACTCGCTGTTTTCTTCCAGGAAATCCTTTTCTTCCTTTGCGCTTATGCCCCGGTCGAAGGTTACGGTATAGTCATTATGGAAAATTTCATCGTACTGGACTGAAATAATGTTCTTGATGGAATCCGAAAGTCCCATTGCGGTAATCAGCAAAGCCGTACAGCCGCATATTCCCAGAATCATCATGAAAAATCTTTTCTTATATCTGAAAATGTTCCTAAGGCAAACCTTGTGGAGAAATTTAAGCCGGCTCCATATGAAAGGAACTCTTTCCAGAAGAATGCGTTTCCCCAGGGCGGGAGCCTTTGGCCTAATCAGCTCGGCAGGCACATTTACAAGCTCAGCATAGCAGCAGTAAATTGTGGTACCTACGCAGCAAACCAGCGCTGCAAGTATGGACAAAGCGCCGAGAAGGGGGTTAATTACATATATCAGATCCGCAAAATCGTACATCATTCCGTATGCAGTCCATATTACCCCCGGGAAGAGGAAAGAACCGCCGAAAAAGCCCAAAAGCCCGCCTATGAGAGAAGCACTGGCGGCATAAAATACATATTTGCCGAGGATTTTACCTCTGCTGTAGCCAAGGGCCTTGAGTACACCTATTTGGGTTCTTTGCTCGTCGATCATCCTTGTCATGGTGGTCATGCATACCAGCGCAGCTACCAGGAAGAAAAATACAGGGAAAACCTTGGCAATGGAATTTACAATACTGGTATCATTGTCAAAGCAAACATAGCCTATATTGGTGTCCCTGCCGAGGACATAGGTCTTAGGATTTTCAATATCATCCACCTTGTCCTCCGCCTTGTTTAATTCCCTTTGGCCGTCCTTAACCTGCTTCTTGCCGTCTGCAAGTTCCTTTTCGCCGTCCGCAAGCTCTTTTTTGGATTTTTCCAGTTCTTTGCGACCTTTTTCCAGTTCTGCGTAGCCGGATTTTACTTCTGCCTCGCCGGAAGTGATTTTTGCCTTTGCTGCCTCAAGCTCTGATGCTGCCGCTTCAAATTTTGCGTCTGCTTCTTCCTTTGCGGCGTTATATTGGGCAAGATACTGATCGTAGTAAGGTGTGCCCGCGGCGGCTTCGATCTGCTCCTTCTGAGCCGCAAGCTCTGTGTATGCGGACTCCTTTTGGGCATTAAACTCGCTTAGGGAAGCTTCGTATTCCTTCCTTGCTTTTTTTAATTCCTCGGCGGAGGCATCAAGCTTCTTCTGGTTATCGTCAAGTTCTTTTTCACCGTCTTTGATTTGCTTCTTCCCATCAGCGATTTTATCTTCCGCCTTTTTCAGCCGGGCTTTTGCGTCGTCGAGCTCTGCCCGGGCATCGGCGAGTTTTTCCTTTGCCTCCCGTAGGATTTCGTCATAGCGGCTGCTTGCGCAGGTTTCAAGGGTGTCCTCCAAAGGCTTTTCCATTGCCTCCGCGTTTTGTTTGTATTCATCGGTGTATATAACCCCCTGATTTTCAAGGGTCACATAGATTTCGGTATAAACCTCGCTGTCCCAGCCCTCAAGGGGAACATAAAGATAGGTCGCCACGCTTCCGTTGCCAAGGGAAGTGGAGCCCCGCTCAAAATTAAGGTAAAGGGGCGACTCGCAGAGCCCGACGATTTCGTAGCTTTCATAGGCAAAAAGATCCCGAGTATCGGACTCGTTGTTTTTGCTGATGACTATTTTGCTGCCTATGTCTGATTCGGAAAAGTACCTTGAATCCCCTACGCATTCGTTAGGCTGCTCTGGAAGTCTGCCGGATTTGATCTCCGGGGTGTTCATATCATCGATAAGGGCATGAAATTTTGCAACCCGCTCTCCTGCCGCTTCCCCGGCTTCAACGGTTTCAACGGATTCAACGGTTTCATCCGTTACATCGGCTTCATCGGCTTCAACGGTTTCGCCTGCTTCGGCGGAGGCTCCGCTTTCATCCCTTTCATCGCCGCCGGAAACCGTAAAGAGCGCATCGGTGGAATA
>CAVJCN010000117.1:3196-5953 GCA_963647945.1 Absicoccus sp.
GTGGAATAGCTGCCCCTGGCCTTTGCAATACCTTCAAGGTTTTGAAATTTTTCCACATCCTTTTCTTCCAGTCCCAGGGTTGAAATCAGCTCATAATCATAGAAGCAGTTATCGCTGAGGAAGGTATCTCCGGTGAGTATGAAGGCCTCTTTGCAGACCTTGAGGCCGCAGAAAAAGCCCACTCCCAGCATACAGATCGCAAGAATGGCGATCCAGCGGCTGAAGCTGCCTTTGATTTCCCGCAGGGTAGTTTTTGTCATGGCGTTTTTCATATGTATATGTACCGCCTTTCTACCATTCGATGGTTTCTACGGGAACCTTGTTTTCGTTAAGCTCCACAGAGGAAACCGTGCCGTTTTTGACCCGAATAATTCTGTCAGCCATAGGTGTAATTGCCGTATTATGGGTGATGATAACCACCGTCATGCCAGTTTCGTGGGCGGTATCCTGCAAAAGTTTGAGGATTGCCTTGCCGGTATTATAGTCCAGAGCGCCGGTGGGCTCATCGCAAAGGAGGAGCTTTGGATTTTTTGCCAGTGCCCGGGCAATGGCAACCCGCTGCTGTTCTCCTCCGGAAAGCTGTGCCGGAAAGTTGTCCAGCCTGTCCTTAAGTCCCACCTTAATCAGCGCCTCTTTTGCATCCATAGGCTCTTTGCAAATCTGGGCGGCAAGAGAAACATTTTCCAGTGCCGTAAGGTTTTGAATCAAATTATAGAACTGGAAAACGAAACCGATTTCGTAACGCCTGTATGTGGTCAGCTCCCGAGAGCTATATTTGGAAATTTCAGCCCCGTCAAGGAAAACCCTGCCATCGGTTAAAGAGTCCATGCCTCCGAGAATATTCAGAAGCGTTGTCTTTCCTGCCCCCGAGGGCCCGACAATAATACAGATTTCGCCCTTCTCGATTTCAAAAGAAGCATCTCTGAGCGCTTCAATGGTGACCTCCCCCATCTTGTAGGTCTTTTTTACATGTTCAAATTTAACAAAAGCTGCCATACTGCCCACACTGACCTTTCTCTTTATATTTTTGAAAAGATAAAATCATTCACAGAAACAGTATAACATATTTTATATCTCGAAGTGAATTTATTTTCTCACTTCAGGTCAAAAAATCGCTCAAAAAATTTATAAAGGGGTAAGCGTCAAACCATTGAAAATACGGCGCGTATGAAAACGAAAACAGAGAGCCGAAGCCCTCTGTTTTCTCAAGCGTTTCGCGGTGGGCGAAACGACAAGTTTATTTAATTCTGCAAGCGTATTTGCACTGCGTTAACGCACTCTTGGCAAGCAACGCGCCCTGTGCGTCATATACCATTACGCGGGCTTTGTAGTAGTACCTGGTGCCTTTTGTGCCTGTTGTGTTGGTATAGGTCTTGCTTGTCTTTTCGATAGCAGCTTTGTAGCCTTTCGATTTCTTGGTGCTTCTGTAGAATTTGTATTTTACAGTGTAGCCAAGGTTTTCGATGGCTTTGATTTCGTCAGCGTCAACCTTTAGAGTAACCTTGATGTTGCCCTTTGCGGTCTTTACGGAGCGAGCTTTGAGGCTGAGAGCCTTGGTGAGTTCTGTTGCCTTTGCTGCCTGCTCTGCGATTACCTTTTCGGCATCCTCAGCTGCCATTACGGCATAGCTTGAGAAGTGTCCGGTGGTGAAGGTGTAAGTTCCGTCTGCGTTCTTCTGACCGTCAACTTTGTAATAAACACCGTTGTCGTCGATGTATACGCAAACTAAGTCTTTCGCTGCGAGAGCCGCGCCGAGTTTCACGGTTACCTTGACATTTCCGCCATTGAAGTCGGAAACGGTTCCGTTTGCTGTTTCAATCTTAAGCTCAACCTGAACCTTGTTCGCATCCTGAGCGATTACATTTATGAGGAGCTTGACATTTCCGGTTGTTCCGGCAACCGCAGCAACTTTTTCTACGGCTGTTCTGTCGAGAGCCACATTCGCTGCGTCGCTCTTGAATGTAACGGACGCGCCGGTCTTGCTAACAATCTGGGAAAGGGTAGCTGCCGGGATTGCAATCTCGGTTGCCGTTCCCGGGGTAGCTTCTTTCAGGGCAGTTCCGGTGGCTGCGTTAATTACAACCTCTACGGTTCTGCCTGCAACTGCCTTCTCTATAATCTTAGCTCCCGTGCTGTCACTTACCGTTGCGATGGTTGTCTTAACTCCGCTTACGGTTGTTGTGGTCGGTGTAACGGTGGCAGTGGTAGTCGCCGTCTGGTTCTCGGTCTTGTTGACTACATTGTCCCCGGTGGTGTCCGTGGTCGGAACCACAGGAGCTATGTAGCCGCCACCGCCGCCTCCGGAGGATGCAGTGTAAACTTTGAGTTCGCCGGTAGCCGTGGTTTTGCTAAGCGTGTAGTTATCCTTGTCCGCACCGTCAATATTGCAGGTCATTGTAACCGTAAGGTTTGCTGTGAGGCCGCCGTTCTCTCTGATTGCAGCGATAAGTGCATCCGCGGTATTGTATTCAGCAGATGCGTCTTTTACGGTAGCCGTATATTTCGTTACCTTGAGAGTCACATTGTCCTTCTTGCCTTCGTTTGTCAAAACGCCGGAAAGCGTAGCCAGAGCCGCGATATTTGCCTCTGTCGGGGTAGTGCCTTTCAGCACCTTTACTTCGTTGCCCGTCACTTTGAGAGCGGTGCTATTTTTGCTTACAGTAAGACTCGCGCTGGTGATGTCGTAGTTGCTTGTGGTGTCCTTGGATGCCGTAGCATTCGTCGCACCATCGACCCACTTTCCATTTGTGATGGCAA
>CAVJCN010000118.1:0-5939 GCA_963647945.1 Absicoccus sp.
CCACCACTTCCATGACATCCCCAATATCGCAATGGAACACCTTACACAATCGGAGCATGACAGACATGGAGACGAAGCGGTTATTGTTCAACTGAGTCATGGTATGGGACGATAGGTGCGCAGCCTTCGCCAGCTCGCCTTTTTTCATTTTTTTCTTGATTAGAAAAATCCAAAGTTTGTCATAACTGACCGACATGGGATTCCTCCTATTAAAAATAAAACCTCCAAAAGTGCTTATAGCTTTACAGAATATATTCTATCATGAGGCTTCCAAAATCACAACAGAATCCGAACAAATTCCGCAAAACAGCAGACATGGTGTCGAATTTAGCCGTCACCTAAAAGATTCCAGAACCGTATATTCGTGGAAAGACAATGCAGACGGCTATTTATGCAGAATACTCTTATACATTGTCTCGGTTCACTACATTGATAATCCGTCGGTCCATATGGCGGACATACAGGTAAATCAAAAGGCCCATCGGACATTTGTCTGACGGGCCTTCGGGGTTATTATTTTGCGTATGAACTACCTGATTCTGAAAAAAAGTCACTCAATGTAACCCCTAGTGCAGCGCATATCCGTTCAATTGTGGGAACGCCTAACTGACTTCCACGCATCTCAGCATTTTTCAAAGTCGAATATGAAACATCGCACAACTGAGATAGCTTGAAAAGCGAGAGGTCACGCTCGTCGGCCAACTCCATCACTCTTGCTATCGTATTCATGTAATCCCCGCCTTTCTACATTCTTTCTTGCCATCAATTCTAAAGGAAATGTAGTCCAATATTCTGTACTTAAAGGACGCGCCCTACGATTTGGAATCTCGAATCGGGCATGACCGCCTTGGGTGCGTATGCCTGGTTATAGGACAGCATCACAGGCTGCATATGCAGACAGCCATAGCTGTCGGTAAATGCATCCCTTTGGTTCTCATCTGGCTCCTGCTCGCTGTAGACCTTCAAGTAGCCATCGCCATCATAGACAAAGATGCCGACTTCACCAACGGCCAGAGTCTCGCATTCCTCTACCCAAACGATTTGACCATCATGATAGACCGGCTCCATGCTGTCGCCAGAAACCCGCACGCCAAAATCGGCACCTTTCGGAACAGACTTCTCAGGGAAACTAACCATCTCAAAGTTCCCTTCCTCAAGGAACTCACCAGTACCAGCAGATACCGCAAGATTGCTCACAGGCATATCTATGTACTTGAGAATACTGACCACCTTTGGCTGCGGCTTATATCTTCCCGAAGCGATCAGGTCATCCCTGTACTCTTTGACCTTTGCCAGACCGGTATCATTGAGCACCGGCGTATGACTACTGCAAAAATAAGAAACATCCACATCCAAATCGAGCGCATGGCAGACGGCCATCATCTGATAGGCGTTAGGCAGAGCGCTGCCCTTTGCCCACTTATTGATGCCGCTGGGAGACATTGTTACCCCATACTGCCGCAAAAGTGCGCTGAAGTCGACAAGGCTGAGTCCAGCTTTGCGTCGTGCTTCATCAATGCGAGCTCCGATAACATTTTCCTGACGCTCCGTCTCTGCATTATAGTTCGCGTGATTCGTTATCGGGAGAGAAAGAATTTTAGCTTTGCTCTTACTCATAATAGCGACCGCCTTTTCTGTTTATGGCTTCAGTATATAGCGGAAAACACTCACTGTCAATAGAAAATTGACTATTACTCTACAAATGCGACATTGACATAGATAAACAATCAAATTATTATGAAGGCACACGGACAAGATAAGAGGTGAAAAACACATGGATAGTGAGCGTGTTATTCTGCACAGTGACATGAACTCCTTCTACGCATCCGTTGAGATGATGCTCGATCCTGAGCTCAAAGGGAAGCCTGTTGCGGTGTGCGGTTCGACGGAAGAGCGTCATGGTATCGTCTTAGCCAAGTCGGACTTAGCCAAGAAAGCTGGAGTAAAAACAGGCATGGTAAATTGGGAAGCTCGGCAGCTTTGCCCAGGACTGATCGTTGTACCGCCTCAGTACGACCAGTACCTCAAGTATTCTAAGCTGGCTCGCCAAATCTATCACCGATATACGGATCTTGTTGAACCGTATGGCATGGATGAGTGCTGGCTTGATGTGACCGGCTCCAGTATTTGCGGAACAGGCATGGAGATCGCCGAGGCGATTCGGCAGACAACAAAGGATGAGCTTGGCCTGACGGTGAGCATCGGCGTGTCGTTCAACAAGATCTTTGCCAAACTCGGGTCGGACATGAAGAAGCCGGATGCAATCACCGAAATCAGGCAGGATAACTTCAAGGAAAAGATCTGGCCGCTCGATGCCGCCGAGCTACTCTATGTGGGAAGATCCACAGAAAACAAACTGGCTCAATACGGGATCCGCACCATCGGTGATGTAGCAAAGACCTCCCCGGAAACGTTACAGCACATGCTTGGGATCAATGGCATCAAACTCTGGAGATATGCAAATGGAACGGATACTTCTCGTGTCATGCATAAGGACTTTGTCAGCCCTGTCAAGTCCATCGGACACGGGATCACCTGCACCGCTGACCTGCAAACACCAGAAGAAGTTTTCCGAGTCATGCTGGAATTGAGCCAGGATGTTGGGCATCGACTCCGTGTCCACGAGTTGATGGCCTGTGGTGTGCAAGTCTCCGTCCGGGCAAATGATCTGTATGGTTCACAATACCAGTGTAAGCTCCCATTCAGAACCCAGCTCCCCAATGAGATCGCAGAGGCAGGCTTTCACCTGTTTATGGAACGATATCGGTGGGACAAGCCGATTCGAGCCGTCACTATCCGTGGTATTGATTTGGTATCGCAGAAAGAAGCAGAGCAGCTCTCCATGTTCGTGGATCATCAGAAGCGAGATCGCCGCATCCGTCTGGAGGACGCTGTTGAGGACATTCGAAAAAGGTTCGGCAAACGAGCCATTTCCTACGCCGTGCTTATGGGTGACTTGAAGATCCCAGATGACGGTAGGCAGTTGGTGACCATGCCTGGACTTATGTATCAGTAACTACTGCCAACTGAAAGGAAGAGGCTGAACAAGATGAAAATGCAATTCCACAAAGCCGTGGTGAAAGTACTGGTCGCCATAGCACCAGACCGCACCAAAACTCCTGTCTCTCTGACTTTTGAAGATGGGAAGGAATATCCCATCGACCGTGTCTGCGGCAGACGGAGAGCCGCAGCAACAAAAGTTGGCGGAACAGGTATCCGTTATACGATCATGATCGGAGGAAGGCAAACCTATCTCTTCGAGGACGAAGATCAGTGGTTTGTCGAAGCAAAAAACCTCCATATATAGGAGATGAGCCATTGAAATATCTATCACGCAATGACCTTGAGACAATCGGTGGAAGAGTCATCGCAGCCTATAAAAAACTTCCGGCTATATCCGGTCAAGCCCCGGAACGAGTAGATATCGATTATCTCTGCCAAGAGCTCCTGGGCCTTCGTGTCGATTATGCCCGGTTATCCCTGAACGGCGAGAAAATCGGCTTGACATCTTCTTGTGAGGTAGGCGTTGAGATATTTCCCGAAGATCCGAGCTGCGAAGAAGAGCAATATTATATGCTCGATGGAAAAACTATTTTGATTGAAAGCGAACTCATGAAAGAAGGCGCAAACATAGGTCGCAGGAACTATACTGTTTCCCATGAGAGCTGTCACCACATTCTGAAAATGCTGTTTCCGCATGACTATGGAGCCCAGGCAAAAGCACGCTCTGTCCACTGCTATTACCGGAGCAGTAGAGGGAATACCGATTGGGAGGAATGGCAAGTCGAAACATTGGCTTCCATGATCTTGCTTCCGCCAGAATGTGTGATTCGGTGCATGGAGCGATTCGGCCTTGGAACCCAGATGCGCTTACTTAACCGAGTATTCGCCTCTGCTGACTATAAGAAGTTTGAGGCAATGGCATCATTTATGGGGGCTTCCAAAACAGCATTGTCTATTCGGATGATGCAGCTCGGGCTTCTGAAAAGGAATGATCTTTCCGACCCCTATAGGTTGGTTCGAGTCGAGATGGATGAGGAGGATCGTATGCTATGAAAACTAACCAATATGAGATCAAAGTCGTAAAGCGCTGTCCAAAATGCGACTGGCGCATCTTTGATAAGGTGACGCCCACCTCGGGCATCATTGAACTGAAGTGTCCCAACTGCCGAAAGGTTGTTGAGATCGACCTGAGTTATCGCACCCCAAGCCGCAGGAGAGCTACCTACTACCGGGTACCCTGCCACACTTACACATAAGAACGACAACAGAATAAGAAAGCTGATCGCACCGAGCCACGGGTCCTTAGATTAGGAAGTCTATGAGTCACCAAATTGCCGGGCATTGAGAGGAAAAGGTTACTGCAAAGTGTACCTACCTTCTTAATGCCCGGCTTTTTTGTGCTGTTGCCCCTTAACGGAGGTAACAATGCTGACCAGCCTTTGGGAGCCCTATATCGCTCGATATCCCTGATCTCCGATTTTTTGAAAACCCATCAATTTCAAAAAATCAAAAGGAGATCAAAATCATGTCCGAAAAAGTATATGTTCTCAATGTTTACAACACCATGACCGGCCAATATGAGCTTATCCAAGTAACCAAGGAAGTTTTTCAGACTTACAGGCGAACGAAATGGAATATCGAAGATAGCACAGAACGCTTTTTTAAGCATGAGACACAGATGAGTTCGCTGATCGGCGGCGAAAATGAGGGATACGAGCGGTTCCACGAGTTTATAGATTATGAAAATACGCCCGAAAATCAAGCCATTGAGGAGATGGTATTCCAGTCCCTGCGTAATGTCCTGGATCTGCTTCCTCCGAAAGACTACGAGCTGGTCTATGAACTTTACTTCAAGAACCGCACCGAAAGGGAATGCGCGCAGAAGCTGGGAATATCTCAACAGGCCGTCCATGAGCGGAAAAAGCGCATTTTGAAAAAAATCAAAAATAATTTGGACGAGGAGGGTTGTTAAGATGCCTGTTTTCTCCCGTATACATGCGAGAAGAAAAATCTCTTCTTGTGAACGTTGAAAACTGAATATCCGGCGACTGATAACGTCAGTCAGCGGGCCCCCGACGAAGGGGAGCAGCGATGCGGCGGGTGCGCCAAGACCCACCTGTGCGGATAACACCGCATAAAAGACGGCCTACTAAGGTGGCCGAGCGATACCCACCCAGCCCAAAGCAGCTTTGGCAAGCTGTCTCGCAATGATACCGTTGACCTGTACTCACTGTCCAGCCACAGACTCAAGCAATGGGGGCAGCTCGGAGAGATCCTCGGAGGGGTGAGATTCCCGGAGGGTGGTGCCAACCACTGGTCAGTTTAGCCGCCCACGATCCGGGAAGTAGTGTCGAATAGGATCATTAAGAAGCAAGAAAACAAATACGGCGGGAGCCGAACCATACAAGGGGAAAGCAATATTCTTCCAACCAATGGACGGCTCCCGCCTTTTTGATGATAGAAATGTGAGGACAAAACTTGTCCTTAGATTTCTATCATCTGCATTTTTTGAAAAGTGCCAATAATTTCGGCATAATTATATTGAAAAGTTGCTCTTTGCAATGTGTACCATGCGGAGCAACAAAACAGCCAACGGTAGCGAGCTATACTGTAGCCCGCTGTCTTTCTCTCTGCCCATTTCAATAGACAAAAAACAACTACAACCAATAGGAGGTAGCACCATGCTGTCAAACAAGAACACCAAGAACGCCAATTTTCTCTTTATTGTTGATATGCTGAAGGATCTCCTTGCACAGGAGTTGATCACAGAAAAGGAATATGTCAGGGCGAAGAAGTATTATATGAAGCTCACCGGCGCAGACATAGTATTAGCACACTGAAAATTGTGCATAAGGTCAATTCTGTGCTGTTCCGATTGTTTTGATAGACAATATGAAATGACCCCTTCGCTTGTAAAGCGTGGATTTACCTGTCAT
>CAVJCN010000119.1:0-5898 GCA_963647945.1 Absicoccus sp.
TGCTGATTTTGATACAATAGAAAAAGCCTTCTCCGGGGCAAATGCCGCCGAAAAAGGCTTGAAATAAGGGCTTTCGAGGTCAAATACTGACTTCGAAAGCCCTTGTTTGCTTTATTCATTTGTGGATTTCTGCCGCTATAGAGTCCGGATGCACCGTGGGATATAAGCCTTGCGGTGTATGGATTTTGGAATAATTAAAAGGTATGGCAAAATTAAAAGGTTAAGAGAAATGCTCCTCCACTATAGCATTCAGCTGTGCCGCAATTTTAGAGAAATCCCGGTTAAGATCAAGCGTTTTCACGCTGATTTGATTGCCGCTCATCCGATAGCTGTTATCCGGCTGTATCGCTTCGTCCGTTGCGGCATACAGAAGCATACCGGACACCCGATGCGGTTCATCGCCAAACTCGGTGTCTTTGTTTTTCACATAAGTGAAAATCTGATACAGATTGCCGGAATGCAGGGTATGCACATCATACTGAGCTTGTGTGGTGTGTGTATAGTACTTGGCATCAATAATCAGGACCTCATTGCCTCTGGTCAGCATAATGTCGCTTTGCATGACCGGGAGCATAGTTCCGAGACCATCGTCTAACGCCCACGGGATTTGAGATGCCGTTGCCGTTACCTGCGGACATTCCTTGGCGTAATACTCCAGTATGAATTTCTCGTACAGACGGTTCATACGCTGCTCGTCGATGAAAGAAGCCAGTCGGTATTCACCGGAGTCCGTGGTTAACAGCATTCCTTCAAGAATCATCTGGCACAGACTGATGAGCATACGATAGGTATTGTTGTTCCGTTGAAACCGAATGGCTGACCAGCGGATCATGGTAGGATCGATTGTGTCAACATTCGAGAAAAACAACATTTCCTTCTTCAAATCGCTTTTGTACGCTTGATCCACCCTTGCATGACGCAGTAGGAGCGTGACCGTCGTTTTGAGAATCTGGTTCAGCAGATTGTTTTCGGATAGCTCGTCATATTCGCAGGTCAGCACCCGCTTTCTGGCAAGGCGGTTCTGAATTGTCCCCGGCATATCGATCTTGCCACGGACTACCGCAACATCCTCTTTACGATTCAAATACTCCCGGTACAGCCCCTGTTTCAACTGTCCGCTGATGCCCTTCGACAGAATCGCAGCGAAGAGGTTATGTATGTTCTCGAACTCCTCGGTAGCAACATCCTCATAACCGCCTTGATTCAGCGTCGTGAAGGCATACGAAAGCATATAATATATGTTTTTTATGAAGATGCTCTTATCCTTGATCATTGAAACACACCCTGCAAAATATTCTCCCAACGCTGGAGTTTGTTTGCGTCATCGAACCAGTACTCGTTGAGCATTGGCAGAATATCATAGTCGACAATGGAGTGCAGCCACTCATCCGTGCAGACATCTCTGCCGCAGAAATAGCTGTGGCCGATGCAGAAACCCTTACCCAGCGACTTGTCTGAGGAAATTTCGCGATTCAAATCCTTCACCTTGGATACCAGTTCGTTAAGCGTTTCATTGTTTAGGTCGTTCTGATAATGAATGAAGCCTTCAGAATCGAAGCCCGGTTCCACCTCAAAGAAGCTGAAGCGGCGACGGAGTGCATAATCGATCATAGCAAGACTACGGTCTGCCGTATTCATCATGCCGATGATATACAGGTTCTTGGGAACGGAGAAAGAAAGTCCGTTGTATGCCAGCGTTGCCTTGGTGCCACGGTAATCCTTTTCGATCAGCATGAGCAGCTCACCGAAAATTTTGCTCATGTTGCCACGGTTGATCTCATCGATAATAAAGAAAAATTCCTTGTCCGGCTGGTTGGCGGCTTTCTGGCAGAAACGATAGAAGATGCCGTATTTCAGCTCAAAGCCATCCTCTACAGGCTTGTAGCCCATCATGAAATCTTCGTAAGAGTAATTCTGATGGAACTGGACGAACTCGATCCGACTGTCATCCTTTTCTCCCATCATAGACCATGCCAGACGCCTTGCGGCAAAGGTCTTGCCTACGCCGGGAGCGCCCTGCAGAATGATGTTCTTCTTATTGCGCAGAACGGCCACAAGGTTCTCGTAGCGTTTTTCGGTCATGTACACTTCATCAAGGAAATCGCTCTTTGTGTAAGCGTCAATAGATGTATCCTGTGCTACCGGATTCTCCTCACGAATCATATCAAGGATGAAGTCATATTCACCTCTGGTGAGTTTGAACAGGCTGCCCTGTGGATTTTGGAAATACTCCATGCGCTCCAGCTCCGGGCATTCCTTCAGCGTCGCATAGTCAATAGGAGAGGTCAAGCCTTCCACTTTTTCAAAGAATAGTTTTTCGCCATCCTGCTCTGCGCTGATACGGCCGATTGCTACAATCTGCTTTACCGGGTTGGATTCATAGCCGATAATCATATCGCCGGCTTTTGCATCCAAGAAGTTTTGAAAAATGCGGCGTTTGTTACCGTTTTCATTGTAGAGTGTGTAGGACTGCACCTCTCCGACAGCAATGTCGGAAAAGCTCCAGATTTTCGGATTTGCATTCAGCCACCAATAGCCGCAGTCTTCTTCACCGGGAGCCGCTTTCACATACAGTTCAACTCCGGACAGGTCAACCTTATCTAAGGCGGCGGACAGTTCGTCACGAAGCCGCCAGGTATAGGAGCCTTGTTCCTCTTTTGATGCATAACGACCCACATAGAGAATAGGCCACCACTTAGAGTTTTCCGTATCCTCCTCCATAACCGGACAGCCGGTCTTATCAGCAATTCGTTTGGCAAGAGACGAGGACCCTGCGCTGTAAAAGTTTTTGGATTCGCCGTATTTGACTGCAAGCTGTGTGCAGGTAGCCTGACCGCCGTAGTCTTTCATGCGCTTCATGATTTCAAGACTTCCGGTGGTAAATATTTCGGGATCGCCCAGCAGTTTCACCCAATCATCCTCAGTGAAACCGGGAGTATATGTTGCCGGGAACCACTCGTTCTCCGCTTGAATGTCCGAATCCTTCTGAGAATAAAATCTGCTGATATAGAATCCCACATCGATGGTCAATGTTTTGAGCTCAGGGTCGGGATAGCAGGTGTCCGTCAGCTGCGACTGAAACAGATTGACGAGCTCAGTGTCCTCTTTGAGGGCAAGGCTAATCTCATCATAGAGACGCAGGAAGTTGCGAATATTGTCTGCGTAAGCACCTTTCTTGAAACGGTAATCTGCCTCAAGCTCATTTGCGACGGTTTTTACCTCACCGAACTTATAGATGTAATACTTGTCCGGGTAGCGGAGCCAAAGGTAGGTGCTGATGGCATTTTCATACTGGTAGTGCTGCGCAGCGCCGTTTCCGTATTTCTCCAGCAGGATAGAGGACCGCAATTTGAATGCATTCATGCGCTCGAACACATCCTTGCTTTCATCGAACAAGGCAATAAACATCGCCCGAACATCTTCCGGGGCAGCCTTGGCAAAGCCTACGATCATACCCTTGGGGAAATTGTTGTTGGATGCCAGCAGATTGAAGGTCTTGTCAAGGGAGCGGTTCAGCATTTCGGGGAAATTCTGAGCATTCACATCCCAATTGTCCTGAAACCATTTAACGGCTTCCCATTTGTATTTTTCATTGCCCCACTGCGTGGAGACAAAATTCTGTTTGTACTGTGCCAGTACATCTTTTAATCGAAATTGGTCAAACATGATACCACCCCTTTATGCCTCTCTCAGGCTTTTATAAATTTCGTCTGTGAAGATGCCGAGTACCTGCCGCTTGATCTCATCGTTGCTGAGAAGGAGCGAGAAGAAATCCTGGTTCTGCTCCAAGCCCTCAATCAGTGCGTCGTCAATGTCATCAAAATACGAAAACTCAAAATCCTTGACGGTATTGTTCCGTGCGCTGGTTTTCAGCTTGTCGGATTTCAGAAGAATATCCCGAATCTGCAACATAGCCTTGACAGCTACATCGTTATCGTAGGCTTTTCCCGTGCGGCTGTTGATTTCGGCAATGATCTGGGAAAGCCGTTCTTCCTTCGCTTCGGTCAAGCCAAAGCTCTCGGCAGTCGGCAGCTTTACCACGGGCTGTGCGACAAGGTTTGGAGTCGTATGCTCTTCCGCCTTTTTCTGAACGAAATTTGTAGCCTTAATCTTGCCGTCCAGATTGTATCCGCCGCCCGGATGCTTGATATTGATATAAGCCAGCAGATAGGTGATGAAGTTGTACTTTTTATGCAGGTCGGTATCCTCGAAACAGGACACCTGCAGCAGGAACTCATAAAATCGGACGAAATGGCGCATCATGGACACGATTTCGTGCTGCTTAATAAGCTCATACTGCTCGATCATGTTCTTTGCCCGCTTGAAGTAGAAAGTCAGCTTCTGCTTATCCTTGGAGGAGATATTTCCCTTGTAGAGCAACTCGTTGGCCTTTTCGATATCATCAGGGTCAAGAACGGTGTACGCATCGATCTGCGCCTCCAAATCATAAATCGCCGTCGGCGTTACAGATGTGGAAAGCAAGGTGGTCGTATAGTACGGTGCGAACGCAGCCTTGATGTCCTCGTATGTATTCACAAAGTCCAGCACGAAGGTTTTCTTCTCAAACGGCGGGCAGATTCGGTTCAGGCGAGAAAGCGTCTGAACAGCGGAAACGCCCTTCAGCTTCTTGAGAACATACATGGCGCAGAGCTTCGGCTGGTCGAATCCGGTCTGATACTTATTGGCAACCAAAAGCACCTGGTATTCGTCCTTGTCGAATTCCTTTGTCAGCCTGTCCTCCGGGAAGCCGTTCATGGAAGCCTCGGAGTATTCTGTGTCCTCGTCCGGCAGCTTCACCTTGCCGGAGAAAGCGACCAACGCCTTAATGTCGGTGTAGCCCTTTTTCTTAGTGTAGTTTTCAAAAGCCTGACGGTATTTGACCGCACCCTGCCGGGAAGCGGTGATGACCATTGCTTTTGCCATACCGCCGAGTTCCGGCATAACCGTGGTACGGAAATGCTCCACGATGACCTCCACACGCTGTGCAATATTCGTTTCGTGCAGCTCCACGAAACGGGCGATCTGCCTTTTGGCATCGGCTGTCTTGCAGCGCGGGTCTTCTTCAATTTCCTTGTTCAGCTGATAGAAGGTATCGTAAGTGGTGTAGTTCTGGAGCACATCCAGAATAAAGCCCTCCTCGATGGCCTGTTTCATGGAGTAAATATGGAACGCCTCTCGCTGTCCCTTGGTGTTCAGACGACCGAACAGCTGAATCGTTGTGGGCTTGGGTGTGGCGGTAAACGCAAACATGGAGACGTTGGCTTGTTTGCCATTGCGTCGAATCTCATCCGTGATCATGTCTTCGACATCGCCAATTTCCTGATCGCCGGAGCCCAGAGACATGGTGACTGCTGCCATATCCTTACCGGCAGTAGAAGAATGCGCCTCGTCGATGATAACGGCGAACCGCTTGCCCTTCAGTCCTGCAACGCTGTCCACGATATAGGGGAACTTCTGAATGGTGGTCGCAATGATCTTTGTATTGCCGTTCAGGGCAATTGCAAGGTCGGCGGAGTTGCATTTATCGTCCATCACACGGATAAGTCCGGCTTTGTGCTCCATGCCCATAATGGCTTTCTGAAGCTGTCGGTCAACCACAACACGGTCGGTGACGATGACGACATTATCGAAAATGATCTTATTATCCGCATCATGCAGCGAAGTGAGACGGTGCGCCAACCATGCGATAGAGTTCGTTTTGCCGGAACCTGCGCTGTGCTGAATCAGATAATTCTGCGTAGAGCCATTCTCACGCACATCCGCCAGCAGTTTGCGGATCACATCCAACTGGTGATAACGGGGAAAGATGATGTTTTCGGATTTCTTCGTTTTCCCGGTCAGCTCGTCCTTGCTTTCCTTGGTTTCGATGAAGATGAACTTGCTGATAAGGTCGAGGAC
>CAVJCN010000120.1:0-5795 GCA_963647945.1 Absicoccus sp.
AGGTAAGGGGCTTTCCTGCCCTGCGGCGGGCAAGCATTTCCTTTGCAAGCCTTTCATATTCTCCGAACAAAATCGGCAGGTCTTCCTCGGTCAGCGCCGAGGGGCTGTCCGGGCTGCAAACCACCGGTTCCATGGAAAGCTGCGTAAATCCCAAATCGGCTAAATGCAATATATCGTTTACAAAATCCGTGTTGGCGTGGGTAAAGGTTCCCCGAACATAGTAGCCCCTTTCGCCTCTGCGCCTTGCAAACTCTTGAAATTTCGGAACGATCTTTTCGTAGCTGCCTCTGCCCTGATAATCCACTCGAAAGCGGTCGTGCACCTCTTGTCTGCCGTCAATGCTCATGACCACATTGTGCATTTCCCTGTTAGCAAATTCCATTACATCCTCATCCACATTTACGCCGTTGGTTGTGAGGGTGAAGCGAAACCTCTTGCCACTTGCCTCTTCAAGGCTTCTGCCATAGGCTACAAGCTCTTTCACCACTTCCCAGTTCATCAGGGGTTCTCCGCCGAAAAAGTCCACCTCGAGATTTCTGTGATTCCCCGAATTTTCCACGAGAAAGACCAGGGCTCTTTTCCCAACTTCCAGAGGCATCAAAGCGCTTTCCCCTTGATATTTTCCCTGTCCCGCAAAGCAATAGCTGCAGTTCAGGTTGCAGCTGTGGGCAACATGCAGGCAAAGGGCTTTTATATCCCGGGAATTGTTTTTGAAGCTCCCCGAAATGCCCTCGTAGATATCCGGCGAAAAAAGCTTGCCGGCTTTTTCCAGCTCCGTCACATCGTTAATGCACGATTCGACTTCTTCCCTTGTAACTTCAGGGTTTTCCGCGTATTTTGCCAGCATTTTTTCACAGATTTCTTCCGGTGTCGCACCATCATACATGGCGATAACATCGTAGGCAAGGTCGTCCACTGCGTGGATCGCGCCGGAGTATGTGTCCAGTACGATATTGTATCCGTTTAATTTATATTGATGTATCAATTGCTTTTCCTTTCCGGAAAGGTTCCTTTGAGCCTCGATAGCCGCCGGGGCTGCCGTAGCTGCCTCTCCAAAAAAATACCGCCTGCACCCTCTCGAAGTACAGGCGGACAGACTTTCGCCCGATTTTATTTTTCCTTGTTTTCGCAAGGCTGGTTTGCTACGCCGCAAGAAGTCTTGCAAGCGGACTGGCAGGAAGTCTGGCATTCGCCGCAGCCGCCGTCCTTTACACTCTTTGCGAGGTCGCGCGTTTCGATAGTCTTGATGTGTGTCATTTTGTGTCCTCCTTCTATCTTTTTCTATCCTAATTTTATCATATGGAATTTTTTCTTGCCCTTTTGGATAAGAAGCGTTCCATCGCTATCAAACATATCCGCTGTGATTGCCAGCTTTCTGTCCGTTACCTTGTTTCCGCCCACGGTAAGGCCGCCCTGTTCAATGGTTCTAAAGCCTTCGCTGGTGTTCGGCACAAGTCCAAGCTCCTTTATAAGAGAAACTACTCCGATACCCTCACCCTCGAATTTTTCCCGCGGCATCCGGGTTGTCGGCACATTTGCCATATCTCCGCCGCCGCCGAAAGCAGCACGAGCGCCGTCGAGAGCCTTTTTCGCCTCTTCTTCGCCATGTACCAGCTTGGTAACTTCGTATGCCAAAACTTCCTTCGCGTGGTTGATTTCCGCCCCCTCCAGTGCGGAAAGTCTGTTTACCTCGTCCATAGGCAGGAATGTAAGCATTCTCAGGCATTTGTTTACATCGGCATCTGCAACATTTCTCCAGTATTGGAAAAATTCGTATGGGCTGGTTTTCTCTGCGTTGAGCCACAGGGCTCCCTTTGCGGTTTTGCCCATTTTCTGACCCTCGGAATTTGTCAGCAGGGAGAAAGTCATTCCGTAAACATCCTTTCCTACCATTTTGCGGGTAAGGTCAACGCCGCCGATGATATTGGACCACTGGTCGTTACCGCCGAACTCGATTTTTACATCAAAGTCCCGAGCCATAACCATGAAGTCGTAGCTTTGCATGAGCATATAGTTGAGCTCAAACATGGTAAGTCCGCCCTCACGCTCCATTCTCTGTTTGAAGCATTCCGCCCGGAGCATGGTATTGATGTTAAACTGGGTGCCGATTTCTCTGAGGAAATCTATATAATTCAGAGGTCTGAGCCATCTTGCGTTGTTTACCGCAACCGCCTTGCCGGCTTCCGGTTCCTTTGTCTGGTGTCCCGGTGTGTAAACCCCTTCGTTTCCCACATATTCCCATTCGTCATCGAAGTCAAGGAATCTGTCGAAGAGTTTCTTGAACTGATTGCAGTTGTTTTCAATGGTTTCGACAGTCATGACCTTTCTCATATCGGTACGACCTGATGGGTCGCCCACCATTCCGGTGCCGCCGCCGATGAGTACCACCGGGGTGTGCCCGAATTTTTGCATATACATCATGATGATGACCTGCATAAAGTGTCCCACATGCAGGCAGTCCGCCGTTGGGTCGAATCCGATGTAAAACTTAACCTTTTCGTTTTGGAGCAATCTGCGAATTTCCTCTTCATTCGTGGACTGCTCGATGAATCCTCTTTCTTTCAGAACATCGTAGGCGTTGTCAAAATGGCTTACGCTGTCCGGTATAAAATCAAATTTCATTTTTTCCTCCAATTATTTTGTTCCGAATAATCTGTCGCCGGCATCTCCAAGACCCGGAACGATGTAAGCGTGTTCGTTGAGCTTTTCGTCCTGCTGTGCGATGTAAATGTCAACATCCGGGTGCGCTTTCTGAAGGGCTTCGATTCCCTCCGGAGCCGCGATAAGGCACATGAAGATGATGTCCTTGCCGCCGCGAGCCTTTATGGAGTTGATAGCGTCGATTGCGGAGCCGCCGGTTGCCAGCATCGGGTCAACTACGAAAATCGTTCTCTTTTCGATGTCGGTAGGCAGCTTGCAGTAATATTCCACCGGCATATGTGTTTCGGGATCTCTGTAAAGGCCTACATGACCAACCTTTGCGTTTGGATAAAGGGCGAGCATTCCGTCTACGAATCCCAGCCCCGCTCTGAGAATCGGAACGATGGCGATGTCCTGTCCCTTGAGCATTTTCTGCGTGGTCTTGCAAATCGGAGTTTCGATTTCTACATCCATAAGCGGAAGATTTCTTGTTGCTTCGTATCCCATAAGGGTGACAACTTCCTTGGCAAGTTCTCTGAACTCCTTGTTGTTGGTTTCTGTCTTTCTCATAAGCGTAACCTTGTGCTGAATTAACGGATGATCAAATACCAATACTTTTCCCATTGTTTCTCTCCTTATTTTTTATATAAATTAACTGTTGACTTAGTTATCCATTATATTGTTTCCCTTTACATCCGGTTTAGCATATCAACTCTGCGCTGATGTCTGCCTCCCTCAAATTCGGTGTCCAGCCACTCGTCAACGATGGCAAGGGCAAGGGCCGGCTCCGTTGTTCTGCCTCCAAGGGCCAAAATATTCGCGTTATTGTGCTGTTTTGTAAGATGTGCCATCTCTACCGATGTACAAAGTCCGCAGCGAATCCCCTTCACCTTGTTTGCGGCAATGGAAATGCCGATTCCTGTGCCACAGCAAACGATTCCAAGGTCAGCCTCGCCGCGGCAAACCGCCTCCCCGCAGAGCTTCCCGTAAATCGGATAGTCCACGGATTCCTCCGAGTGGGTTCCCAGATCCAAGGTTTCGATTCCTCTTTCTGCTAAATGCTTTTTTATCGCCTCTTTCAGCGCAAATCCGCCGTGGTCGGACGCAAGCGCAATTTTCATCTTGCCATACCCCTTTCGCTAAACATTTTTTATATTATAACCTGCGGATTTAAACATTCTGTTCATTACCGCAAAGCCGATTCCGTCTTCTCGGAGCGCCGATGCCAAAATGACATCCACCCCCTGTTTGTCGCAGGCTCTGAGCCTTGCAAAGAACTGATGAGCCGCTTCTTCGGGATGCTCATCGTCAAAAATTATTGTTTCCACCTTTTGGCCCAAAGAGTTTAGCTTCAGTTTTTCCTCTGCTATTGCCTGTCTGACCGCCTCAGGATTGCCCCGGTAAATTATCATTTCCGCCTTCGGAGCGTAGTGTTTGTATTTCATTCCCGGAGCTTTTGGCTTGAAAGACGCATCGGTCTGTAAAAGCCCATCCCCGGTTATATGGGGTTTTTCAAGAAGTGCGGGGTCGATTCCTACTTTTTTGCCCAGCACCGCCGACATATCCTCAGCAGTAATTACTCCCGGTCTTAAAATCATCGGAGTTTCCTCCGTCATATCCACCACCGTGGATTCGATTCCCGCCTTGCACTCCTCTCCGGCGATGATGGCGTCGATTCTGCCTTCTAGGTCATCTGCCACATGTCTCGGGGAGGTTGGGCTTGGCTTTCCGGAAAGGTTTGCGCTGGGTGCCGCAATGGGGGTTCCCGACGCGGTTATCAGCGCCGCCGCCACCGGGTCGCTGGGAAATCTGATTCCCACCGTAGCAAGTCCGCCCGTGGTGACCTTGGGTATGATGTTCAGCGCCGGACAAACCATGGTCATGGGTCCCGGCCAAAAGGCGTCCATCAATTTCTGCATATCCTCGGTGATTTTTGCGGTTAATTTTGTCATATCGCCTTTTGACGATATGTGTACAATCATTGGATTATCAGAGGGTCTGCCCTTTGCGGCGTAAACCTTTCCCACCGCCTCGGGGTTCAGGGCATCGGCTCCCAAGCCGTATACGGTTTCCGTGGGAAACGCCACCAGCCCGCCGTCTTTGATAATCTGCGCCGCCTGCTTTATCTCTTCAGTTGTTGTCCCGAAAATTCTTGTAAACATCTGCGTATTTCTGTTTCTTTTTCTGTCTCTTTCTTTTGTTTTGCGTCAATTATTATTTTGCATTAACGCAATCCAATTCATTAAAAGTTTTTCATTTTTTCCGCCTGATCGCTGGTGATAAGGCCGTCGATTATCTCGTCGATTTCTCCGTCAAGGAAGCTGTCCAACTTGTAGATCGTCATGCCGATTCTGTGGTCGGTGATTCTGCCCTGAGGGAAGTTATAGGTTCGGATTCTCTCGCTTCTGTCCCCGGAACCGACTTGGCTGCGGCGTTCTGCGGAAATCTCGGCATTTTGCTCCCGAAGCTTCATATCGTATAATCGCGATCTGAGAACCTTGAACGCCTTGTCCTTGTTCTTTATCTGGGATTTTTCGTCCTGGCAGGTTACCACAAGCCCCGTAGGAATATGAGTGAGGCGCACCGCCGAATCCGTTGTGTTTACGCACTGGCCGCCGTTACCCGATGAACGGTAAACATCCACTCTCACATCATTTGGATTGATTTCAACCTCCACATCGTCAACCTCCGGAAGCACCGCAACGGTCGCCGCCGAAGTATGGATTCTGCCGGAGCTTTCGGTGTCCGGAACCCGCTGCACCCTATGAGTGCCGGATTCGTATTTGAGTCTGGAATAGGCTCCCTTTCCCTTGATAAGCACGCTTGCCTCTTTGACTCCTCCGATATCTGTGGCGTTTATGTCCATTATCTCTGCTTTCCAGCCCCGTCTTTCGGTATATCTGAGGTACATTCTAAGGAGATCCTGTGCAAAAAGCGCCGCTTCATCGCCGCCGGTGCCTGCTCTAACCTCAAGAATAACATTTTTCTCATCGTTAGGGTCTTTCGGGAGAAGGAGAATTTTCAGCTCTTCCTCCATCTGAGGAATTTTGTCTTCGTTTTCGGCAATTTCCATCTTTGCAAGCTCCCGAAGCTCCTCATCTCCCATTTCCAGCATTTCCTTTGCCTCGGCGATGCTTTCCTTTGCCTTTTTGTAT
>CAVJCN010000121.1:0-5795 GCA_963647945.1 Absicoccus sp.
CGAATTTGTTGCAGCAGAACAGCGCCATAATCAGGGAGCCCAGCGGCAGTATATTGGTGGAAACGATGAAATCCCAGAAGTCAAGCCATGCGGTGCCTTCGGCGAAGGGTTGGAACTTAAATACACTGTATCCCAGGGCCGTGGTAAGAGCCAGCAGGAAAATTCCCGTGCCGCAAACGATACAGCCCTTTGGCCTCGACCAACCGGTCATTTCTCTTACCATTGCAAGGATGTTTTCGCATACCGCCAGCACCGTGGAAAGCGCCGCAAACACCATAAAGAGGAAGAAAAGTGCGCCCCACCAGCGGCCTCCCGCCATGTGATTGAATACGCTTGCCATAGTGTCGAAAAGCAGACTCGGCCCTGCGTTAACCTCCAGTCCGTATGTGAAGCAGGCCGGGAACATGATGATTCCCGCCGCAACGGCTACGAAGGTATCCAGAATGATGATGTTCACCGATTCACCCATGAGGGAACGGTCTTTTTCGATATAGCTTCCAAAAATTGCCATGCTACCCATGCCGATGGAAAGGGTAAAGAACGCCTGGTTCATTGCTCCCACGATAACATCTCCGTTGATTTTGGAAAAGTCCGGGATCAAATAGAACGCAAGACCCTCCGCGGCTCCGGAAAGAGTAATGCTATGCACCGCAAGGACAAGCATCAAAACTATCAGCGCGCTCATCATATACTTTGTCACCCGCTCAAGGCCTCCCTGCAAGTCACAGCTGAGGATAATGAACGCCACCAGCACCGTCACCGCCAGATATGTAACATTTACGGATGGGTTTGAAATCATTTCCACAAAGCCAAAGTTCTCGTTTTTTCCTGTAAGGAATTTTACAAAATAGTAAATAATCCAGCCCGTAACCACCGTGTAAAACGACATCAGCGCAATATTTCCGACAAAGCAAATTGCCCCCATCGGCTTCCATTTTTTCTTGTTTTTCTCTGTTGCAAGTTTCGGGTACATCTGTAACGGCGAAATCTGCGAAGCTCTGCCTATGCTAAATTCCATGGTCATAACCGGAAGCCCCATGAAAATAAGGCATAAAATGTAAATCAGCATGAAGCTGCCGCCGCCGTATTGTCCGCACATCCACGGGAATTTCCACACGTTGCCGCAGCCGATGGCACAGCCTGCGGAAAGCATGATAAACCCTAATCTTGTTCCTAATCTTTCTCTGTTTTCCATAATAAAAAATGTGTCCTTTCCTATTAGCGGGCGTTTGAACGCCCAGCCTTTTCATTATATATGCGCCGCATACATTTGTAAAGGGAAATTTTCAGAAAATTTGCTTGGACTGGAAAATGGAGAGCCTCTCGGCATTCCTCGAGGCAGTGGATAAATATCTGATGGTTTTATAGGAATTTCAGGTTTATTTCTTTTAGCTCACTCCTAAGCCGTCTATTTCTGATTAAAATCCTATTGCACGCATATATTAGAAGGAGTGGGATTGAGATTATCGCACCGACTTTGAATGGTAATTTGGGACTAATACTTGCATTTCCATAAAAAGCCATTTCACTTTGCACAATATTTAACGGCAAGCTATCACCATTCAGTAAGTATTTGCTCCCGAAGTGTGCAGCTGCCCCTGAGTATCTGCAAGATGTTTGGTTCTCCTGAAAATTCACTTCTGCTTCGTCGCGTTGTTTTCCATTTTTATCAATTATGCGAATATTGCTAAAGCAGACGGGATTATCCTGATTATCTAATTTTAGGCATATGGTAGCTTCCATTCCGTTTTGCATAGCGAAAACATCAGTCACAGTTTCATATTGCGATACCACCTTATTTAAATGGATGCTTGTTGCAAGGGAAATCGCCACTACCGCAATAATCGGTATTAGTCCGAGCAACAATTGTTTCCTTTTGGAAAGCAAGTATTCAATCAATAGCAATCCCGCGCCTAAACACACACTTATAATCCAGCTGACCGTTACGCTCATGGGTAGTCTTCTCCGTTCACCTCTATAAATCATTTATTTTTATTTTTCTCCGCATCATTTTCCTCTTGTTGCAGAAAACAAAGATCATGTACTGCAATAGAAGGAACGCCTCGGGTATAAATACTATGCAGGCTTTTGCAATCAAATTCCCGTACTGCGACTGCTCATCGCACATTATGTTTCCGTCAGCAATACTGACCGTCATATATCGACTATCGTTTCCTTCGTTTGTTACAAATTCACCTAAGCTTATTATTTTCTTGTTATTGTCGCTTTGCTCAACCGCAATAATTTGCACGCCGTAGGTTCTTTCCTGTGAGCTAACATCAATTTTCATGATTTCGTATCGTGTTTCATAACTCTCCGCCGGAACAATAAAAAACAAACAAAAGGATATAAATGCAATTATCAAGAGGAGAATTACTGTCTGGTTAGTTTTCTTATCTATTAACATTATTCTTTCAGCACATAACAAGCCCACTATTGTTCCTATATATACAACAAGGAAATAGAACAAAAGTATATTTTGGATAATCGTTTCAATTATCTTCATTTAAATTCCTCATTTTTTTCACTTCTGTATGTTTTAATCAAAAGCTTCGCCGCTTCAAAATCTATTCGATCTTCAAGTGCAAGTTTTTTTATAAGTTTAATATACGGCGTGGTATCTTCCTGTTCTTGGGTTTTTATTTTTTCAATCAGTTTGTCTAGACGCAGCCTAACTGTTGGATAGGTTACGCCGTAGTTCTCCGCGAGCTTCTTGAGCGAACCGCTGCATAATACGAATTTTTTTATAAAAATAACATCTTCATCTTCTAAATTTTCCATCCACTCAGGAACGGCAGAAATTGTCATGCTGAATTTCTCCTTATAATAAATTATGCATATAGAGGCAAGCGAGCAATGTCAACTTGCCTCTTCTCCCCCCGAGCAAATATCCTCTACTTTTTCTTATCCAAAATTCTTTTTACAATCTTGATCACAATTAACACCTCAAGAGCCAAAAGCCCAATGAGAAGAATGAATGGAGCGAAAGGAATAACAACTGTATCATTTCCAAATTTCAACATCGGTTTGTACCCCTAATCTATTTTCCAAGTAAGAATAGTGCTGAGTAATATACTCCCTGTTTTTTTAATAATCTCTTTTCTCATAACTCGTCCTCCTAAATAAAAATTAAATTAGCAGGGCTGCCCTTAATGAGATTATAGACTTTAATTTTATTAAAGTCAAGTTTATTTTTATTAAAATTTTTCATCCTAACCCATCCTAACCCGGACTGGAAAATAGGCTGGCGAATAAAGGAAGCGAAACAAAAGCTTTGGCTGCTGAATTGCACTGTTTGAGCGCGGCAGCCCGTATGGAGCCGCGGGAGTTTGCAATTCAGCCCAAAGCTTGTGAGTGAGCGATTGTAATCGTAGCTTGCGCGGGCGCGAGCGGGAGAAATAGCCTCGCCTATTCCAACTCAAAGGCACCGTTATAAAGCTGATAGTATTTCCCCTTCTGGGCAATGAGCTGCTCATGGTTTCCGCGCTCGATTATCCGGCCCGCCTCCATCACCATGATAACATCCGCATTCCGCACCGTGGAAAGCCTGTGGGCGATTACGAAAACCGTCCTGCCTCTCATCAGATTATCCATGCCCCGCTGCACGATAGTTTCGGTTCTCGTATCGATAGAGGATGTCGCCTCGTCCAAAATCATAACCGGCGGATCTGCAACCGCCGCCCTGGCAATGGAAATCAGCTGCCTCTGTCCCTGGGACAGACCGCTGCCGTCCCCCTCCAGCACCGTATCATAGCCCTGTGGGAGCATTCTGATAAATCCATCGGCATTTACCAGTTTTGCTGCCTGTATGCACTCTTCGTCCGTGGCATCAAGCCTGCCGTAGCGGATATTTTCCATTACGCTTCCTGTAAATAAATTTACATCTTGCAGAACCACACCCAGGGATCTGCGCAAGTCTTTCTTCCTTATATGATTAATATTAATTCCGTCATACTGAATCTTGCCGTCGTCTATATCGTAAAAGCGGTTGATGAGATTCGTGATCGTGGTCTTTCCCGCGCCGGTTGCCCCTACAAGGGCAACCTTTTGACCCGGCTCGGCATAAACCGTAATGTCATGCAGCACCGGCGTACCCTCTTCATATCCGAAATCAACATTCTTGAGATTGATCCTGCCCTGCATTTTGATCAGCTCATCGCCGTCTTTCCATGCCCACAGACCCGTATGCTCTTCACATTCCGTAAGATTTCCCCGGGCATCCTCCCGGACATTTACAAGGGTCACGGTGCCGTGATCCTCCTCCGGCTGCATATCGAGAAATTCAAAGATTCTCCCCGCCCCTGCAAGAGCCATTACCACCGAGTTAAGCTGCTGTGAAACCTGAGCAATCGGGTTCACGAAGTTCCTCGAAAGGGTGAGGAATGCCGCAATTGTACCGAGGGTCAAGGTGGCCTCTCCCCCCACCGACAGATTGCCGGCACCTCCGATTGCCATGGCTCCTCCTACAAAAGCGATTATGATATAAAGCAAATATCCCAGTGCATTCATAAGGGGCATCAGCATATTTGCCAGTCCGTTGGCACTGGCGCCGCTTTCCCGCAGCCTTTCGTTTTTTTCATCAAAGGCCTCCTGCGCCTTTTCTTCGTGACAAAAAACCTTGACAACTTTCTGGCCATTTATCATTTCTTCGATATAGCCGTTGACCTCAGCAAGATTTTTTTGCTGCTCCACGAAATATCTGCCGCTCTTACCGGCGATTTTCTTCACCACCACAAGTATGATCACTGTAAAGGCAAGCACGATCAGCGTCAGCCAGATGCTAAGATGGATCATCGATGCCAGCACCGCAATCATCGTCACCACCGATGAGAAAAGCTGAGGCAAACTCTGAGAAAGCATCTGCCGAAGAGTGTCCGTATCGTTTGTGTAATAGCTCATTATCTCCCCGTGGGTTCTGCCGTCAAAGAAAGAAATCGGAAGCTGCTGCATATCGGTAAACATTTCATCACGAATTACTTTCAGCGTTTTTTGTGAAACCACAGCCATGGTTCGGTTATAGAAAAGTCCTGCCAAAACCCCTGCCAGATACAGGGTGCCTATGGCGCAAATCGCCTTTGCAAGCCCTCCGTAGGCCGGATTTTTCGCAAGGAGCAAGGGCTGAATATAGCTGTCAATCAGCGTTTGCAGGAAAAGCGACGAGGCAACGCTTGCTGCTGAGCTTATGAGTATGCATATTACGACAAAAATCAGCTTTAGCTTATATTGTCCCAGATAACTCATAAGTCGCTTTAATATCTTGCCGTCCATGTTTTTAAGGCTTCCTGCCGGTGCAAATCCACGGTTTCTGCCCATGGGTTTGGCATTAGCTGCTTGCTTTGTCATGGCTTTCACCTCCCTTGTTTTGCGATTCATAAACCTCGCGATAAATAAGACTCGATTTCATGAGCTCATCGTGAGTTCCCACGCTGTCGATTTTGCCGTCCTCCAGCACTATTATCATATCCGCCTCCTGAACCGAAGCAATTCTCTGGGCGATAATTATTTTCGTTGTTTCCGGAAGTTCCTCCCGCAGTGCCTTTCTTATCAAAGCGTCTGTTTTCATATCCACCGCGCTTGTGGAATCATCCAATATAAGCACCTTCGGCTTTTTCAGCAGTGCTCTTGCAATGCAAAGCCTTTGCTTCTGGCCTCCGGACACATTTGCGCCCCCCTGCTCGATGTAGGTATCGTAACCATTCTCAAATTCCATAATAAAATCGTGAGCGCAAGCCACCTTGCAGGCGTGGATCATTTCCTCATCGGTGGCATTTTCGTCGCCCCAGCGGAGGTTTTCC
>CAVJCN010000122.1:0-5777 GCA_963647945.1 Absicoccus sp.
GAGAAGATGCAGTGGAAAAGTGGCAGTGCTACATAGCCGGATATCCGTAATCTCCGATTTTTGATTTCACCCCAAATTCAAAAATCTAAGGAGATTACGAAGTGAGTACCAAATTCTATATCAAAGACAATAACGGCATTTATCTGTCCACGGACGGAAAAATCAGATACACCCTGCTGGAAGGGAAGGCATTGTATGACTTCCTCAAGACCGAAAACGGAAGATCAAGATGCTTCCATGTAGACATTGATGAAAACGGCAACAAGATCGGAATTGAAGCAGAACCCAAAATGATCACGGCATGTGCAGCACAGCGGGAACGGGATCGTTATCGCTACAAAGTGATGACTAAGCTGAACATTACAATTGTGTCAGCAAACACGCTTGTTTCCGTTCCCGGCGAGGATGACCTCGAACTGCTTGATACCGTTGCGGACGAAGATGTCGATTTGGAAGCCGAGGCGATGCACCACCTCGACCTTGAAATTTTGAAAAAGGCTTTGCAAGCCCTCACAAAAGAAGAATACCGTATCATCCACTGTCTGTACCTGTCCAAATCCCCTATGAGCGAAAAAGAGATTGCTAAACATCTCGGTATGACACAGCAGGCCGTGAGCAAGCGTAAGAGAGCCATTTTCGAGAAACTGAAAAAATTTTTCTGAATTTTGGTTGTGAGCCTTTGGATTTTTCCCAAATAAGGAATGAGAGGACTCAAACAGCCTCTGTTGCACCTTGAAAACCGAATAACGAAAGGATGCCGAGGTATAAACTCACCGGACCGTAAAAGGAAAGCTGTCGGACAGAAGCGCCATGACTCCACACAAGTGGATGAGCGATACATTCTGCGCCGAGTCGAAAGAGGTACAGCATATTTCGATTGGCCATGACTCCGGTGGAGAACTAAGGATACTTCTGCAAAAAGCAGCTCGCCGGAAGGCGGGATATGTTGTTTCAGGCTGAAAACCATGTCCGTTACACCATATATGATGCTCGTTCCCCCACTGCGAATCCGACCGCGGGGAAATATGCTGCGAGATACTCGACATCCTTAAATCCAAAGCTCAATAACGAATTATTTGTGTTTGGGCGATGGAACTACTGTGCAGGAGCAGCAATGCTCCTGCATACCATTCTGTCGCTCAAACAAATCTAAATCACTAAGAAACAAGGAGACATTAGAAATGTTTGAAATTACTTATAGCGACAACGAAACCTTTGAAGCATATCAAAACGCGAGGAAAGCCCATAAAGGCGGCACCTACGATTTTACTTTTGAAAACCGATATATTATTTATCACGCAAACCTGCGTCATAAGGTGGATTACATTGCCATCGATATGAGCACCGGTCTCGCCTCTTTCGTTATTACCAAGAACCCCGGCAATCTCTACACCGAAGCATCCTACAAACGGCTGATCCCCCATATCCTTTACTCCGTGAAATATACCGGAGACATGAGATACCTCAATCGCTTTGCGGACAATCCCCTCACGGTTATTGACTCAATCTTCCGTGTTGTTCTCCCCAATAACGGATATAACATTCGGGAAGAACAGATTGCTCTTGCAAAGAAGATGTATATCGGTTTTACCGAAAAGCAGGTTGCTCTCTGTGAGGCGGAGGTCGGAACAGGCAAAACTCTTTCTTATTTGGTGGCAGCCATTGTAGCAAAACACCACAACGGCATTACTTACAGACAGAACCTGCCCGTAACCATCACCACATCGAGCATTGAATTGCAGAAAGCATTGGTGGAGCGTGAAATCCCCAATCTATCCAAAATGCTCTTAGACTATTACATTATCGAGCGTCCGCTGACCGCGGTACTTCGCAAAGGCAAGGAACACTACCTTTGCCGTTATCGTTTCGATGACTTTCTCAAGAATATCCGTATGTATCCCGAAAAATACAAGACCACCATTGAAACACTCGAGCAGATGAGCAATCTGCGTGCAGGAATTGACCTGGACAGATACCGCCTCAGCGGAGCGATTAAGAGCCGAATCTGTATTAAGGGTACATGCGCAGGCTGCGCGCGAAAGAAGGAATGTACATACAACGAATTTGCTAAACGGATGTACGACCTTCCCGACCTTGACTTTCAAGTTACAAATCATAATATGTACCTCATGTCCCAAAAGACAAAGACCGATGACCATCCCCCTCTGCTGCGCGAGAGTTGCTTTGTGGTCGTAGATGAGGCGCATAAGTTCAAAGAAGCGGCTGAAGACACCTTTGGCGAGAGAATCGGAGAAAAAGACATCCCCCGCTATGTAAATGCAGTAAAAATTCTTTGCTCAACCAAGGCCAATAGGGATAAGTACAAAGAATTTCTCACAAATATCATCAAGGAAAACGATGCCCTGTTCAACAGCCTTCGCAAGAAGCAGCACAGCGACATCGAAGAAGAACGAGGAAATATTATTTCTCTGTCGGTGTTTCAGACAGTCAAACTCAACAAGATTATGTACCTCATTGATAAAATCGAAGGTATGAAGATCAAACGCAATTACGGTATCCCTGTAACCGGCAGCTACTTGAAAACGGCGATTACCGCTATCAATAAGACAAGTAAATCCACCATTTGGTTGGATACGGATGAAAACGGGCTTCTTTCGTTATGCAGTACCCCCAAAGATATCAACAACATTTTCCGGAGTAAAATTTGGGACAGAAATGTGAGCCATGTGCTGACCTCCGGTACGCTTTCGGATGGAACGGATTTTGAATACTTCAAAGCGGAAAACGGATTGGACTTTATTCCGCATCGCCTGCTCTTGGAGTCCCGTACAGAATCGCCTTTTGATTACACGAACCACACAAGGCTGTACATTCCCACGGGGATGCCCACTCCGGACAACGACAACGAGGACTACTTCAAAGCCATCTCCGATGAGATTTATGGGATTATCAAAGCCACAAACGGTCATACAGCAATCCTTTTCACATCCTATAAAACGCTCAACCTGGTACATGACCTTCTGCGGGACAGACTGACCGCATATGATACCATCTGCATGACCCGCAGCAATAAAAATGCCATTACCGATTTCAAAAAATCGAAGAACGGTATACTTTTTGCTTCCGGCTCTATGTGGGAAGGAGTTGACTGTGTAGGTGACTGTCTTTCATCCGTAATTATTGTTCGGCTGCCATTCCCGATGAGAAGCGCTCTCATGGAGGAAAAGAAGAATAACTGCGACAGCGTCGGAGATTTTGTAGACAGATACTGCACTCCCAATATGCTGATCAAACTCCGTCAGGGCGTGGGAAGACTCATTCGCTGTGAAAGCGATACCGGTGTCGTGTCCATTCTGGACCCGAGAGCCATCTCGAAGTCCTACTCCGGTAAAATCGGACAAGCCCTTCATAAGTTCCCCAAGGTGGACACTACTCAAGATATTGAGTGCTTCATGAGAGGCGTTAAGGACGAAGAATACTACGGAGAAAAGAAGGAGAACAGGAAATGATAGCAGAGAAACAGACCAAGTCCGCAAACTTCCTTCGGATTATCGCCATACTGAAAAGCCTTCGTGATGACGGCAAAATCAGTATCCAGGAGTACAGCAGAGCGAAAAAATACTATAAGAAACTTACCGGTGCCGATATTATAATCGCGGACTGATAGCATTATAATTCGGCAATGTACGGCATATTTTGCACCTCTGCTCTGAGCAGCAAGCCATATTAAAAGTAAATCAAGACGGAAAAATCAAATTTCTTGATTTTATCGGTTGCATTTCTCTAAAAAATGTGGTATACTACAGTTGAGAAAGCAGAGGTGTAATATATGCTGATTGAATTCAGATTTAAAAACTACAGATCTTTTCGAGATGAAGCCGTACTTTCTATGGAAGCGACGGGACTTAGCACCTTCAAGAATTGTTTAATTCAAGAGAAAAGCACAAAGTTGCTTCCGGGAGTTGCGATTTACGGAAAAAACGGTGGCGGCAAAAGTAATGTTATCAGGGCATTTTGGCTTGCGGTACAGTTTATCCGAAATGCGCAGCGAACACAGCACGAAAAAGCCGAGATACCGGTTATGCCATTTGGCTTGAACGATTATTCTAAATCCGAGCCGACCTCATTCGAGTTTATCTATGTACAAAACGGGATTAAATACTGGTACGGATTTTCTGCAACAAGAGAATCGATTGTCAGTGAATACCTGTATCATGCACCCAAAGGACAGAAGGCGGTCGTTTTCTTAAGAGACGGTCAAAAATTCAACTTTACCGAGGATAAAGCCAAGCGAAGCATGATCGGTGAAATGGTGGCTGCAAATCAGTTATTTTTCTCTGTAGCCTGCACGATGAACGACGCTGCCTGTATCGGCGCAATGCGATGGTTCAGAGACTGCATATTCTTCTCGCGTGATTATACAGATATTCCAAGACAGCTTCTTGAATATTCGGAAGACAAGAATATGTTAAAAGCCATAACCGAATATGCAAAGACCGCCGACCTTGGCATAGAAGATATGCAATTCGAGTTTGACAGTAAAGAAATCAAGGATGACGAATCATTCCCTGCGAATGTTCCCGAAGGAATCAGAGCGGCTCTTACGCAATTCATGCATGCCCTGTCCGAAACATCAAACAATTCTGAAGTAAAACTCAGAATGGGCGAAGTTACGGCAAAGGCAAAGCATCCGGGCGAAAACAAAAACGGAGAACGAGTTCTGTATTCTCTGGACCTTTCTGACGAATCGGACGGAACAAGAAAACTGATGTCATTAGCACCCGCTATAGAATCTGCACTGCAGAACGGCGGTGTATTACTCGCTGATGAAATAGAACGCGAACTGCACCCTGTCCTTGTGAATTATATCATCTCAAAATTCCAAAGCAAAAACAGCAATCCAAACGGTGCGCAGATTATCTTTACTACGCACAACACAGAACTGATGAATATGGAACTGTTGCGTAAGGATCAACTGTATTTCGCGGATAAGCGGAATAATGATGGTGCATCCGAATTGTACAGCATCAGTGATTTTGCAACAAGGACAACGGATAACATCCGAAAAGGTTATCTTGTCGGGAAGTACGGTGCAACTCCGGATATCGAAATTGAGGAGGTGGAATAATGCCTCGTCAATTAAGAAAACAGAAGCCCTACATTGTTGTCTTTTGTGAAGGCGAAAGCGAAAAGGCATATATGGATTTTTTGAAAAAGAAATTCTCGGATGTCGCGGCTTTCAAATTCAATTGCTCAACGAACCTGTTTGAAGAAGCGGACAGCAAATTCAAAAAGGATAAAAGATACAGCGATTACACAGAGGAAACCGATGAAATTTGGTTTTTCTTTGATGTTGAAACAAAGGATATACCAAAGTGGGACAGCAGGCTCGAGATCATAAAGCGGCTCCGCAGACTTCGCAAAAGACCAAACATAAAAGTTCGTCTTTTGATGACATCCGGATGTATTGAGTATTGGCTGATGCTTCACTACGAAATGTTCGCACCTCCCGTTCAGACCGAAGCAGAGAAAAAGGAAATGCTGACAAGACTTGTGCGCAAAGAGCCGACATATCAAAAGGGTGACTTTGTTTCGACTGCAAAAATTGCCGAGCATTATCCTACCGCCGTTATCAATGCCAAACAGACCGTATCATTCCTTCTGCAAGACGGTTTGCCGGGGCTTGATGACACAGATGAGAGAAACAGATGGCTATGCACAAACTGTCTGACTTTTTCTACTGTATACGAGGCGATTGACTTCCTGGAAAGTCTCGCATAACACGAATAATACCGGCAGAGAGCACTATCCGCAAG
>CAVJCN010000123.1:0-5773 GCA_963647945.1 Absicoccus sp.
GCAGCCGCAGAGCGTCCGCAGGGAGAAGCCCTCGTTATACACAAGTACGCCGACAATTACGCTGGTTATGGGCTCGAAAGTGCTCAAAATCGAGGTGTTCTGGGGTCCTATGTACTTTACGCCGCTTTGGTAGCCAAAAACACCGATAAATGAGCCGGAAATCGCCATAAATGTAGCCACGATCCAGCCCGTTGCCGTTAAATCCACCGTAAAATCTCCGGTAACAAGGGACATGGCAAACATCATAACCGCTCCGGCTATATTAAGATAAAAAATCAATTTCATTGTTGGCATTTCTTTCAGGCTGCTTTCCCTGAGATAAATCGTGTAAAAGGCATAGGTCATGCCGGACACGAAGGCAAGCACCATGCCAAGCACCCTCACCGACCCGTCACCGTTATAGAAAAACAAGATTCCGCTGAAGGAAAGGGCCACCGCCACAATCTTTGCCGGCACCACTTTTTCGTGGAGAAAAATCAAACAGCCCAGTATCGTGAATACCGGATAGGTGAAGTGTATCGTGGTTGCCATTCCAAGGGGTATGTAACCGTAGGATGAAAACAGCAGCACCGTTGTCCCGCCGTAGCCAAAGAGAGTAATCAAGATGATGTCCTTAAGCTCCCTCTTGCTGAGATTCAAAGGGATTTTCTTGACCTGGAGATAGATGTACAGCGCCGGCAGGGACAGCAAAAAACGATAAAAAGCAGCCGCGAGGGTGTTTCCTCCGCAGCTGCATATTACCTTTACCATAAGCGGCATAAATCCGAAAAATGTCGCCGATATGACCGTTGCCAAAAATCCTTTTGTCCTTGCGTCCACTATAACCACCTGTCCTCAATTTCCTTTTGGAGTTCGCAAAACATATCATAGAACCTCTCTTTTGCATCCGCGACAATATCAAAGGCAACGCTCTCATTATATGCATGAGCAACATTATTTCGGTCTTTTAGGGCGGCCAGCCAAAGTTCTTCGTCACATATCATTCCCGCTGTGTATGCGGTCTTCAAAATCAGCTTTGGCGAGCCTGTGGTGCTCTGGCTGTAGCCATGCTCCGCAAGAATTTCTTTCATCATTTTCCATGCCTGTTCAAAGCAGATTTCAAACAAGCCCACAAGACCGGTTAGAACCACGCTGTCATAGGGTTCTTCATATGCATAAATGTCTTTCATGTTTTTCAGAGCCGCGCAAAAGTTTTCATACTTTTTCATACAAAACCTTTCCTTCCCGTTTAATGGAATCCACAAGTTCTTTCTGCACGCTTCCGTCCATATCTACGATGTCAAAGGACAGAAGGGTCGAAGCCTCTTCGTCAATGTCTGCATGAAACCGCGCCACGCTACCGCCGTATACCGCTAAATCAATATCGCTGGTTTGCCTGTAATCGCCTCTTGCTCTTGAACCGAAAAGAATTATTTTCTCAATGCCGTTTTTATTCGCTATCGCCAGAATTTCGTCCATGACTTGCTTTTTTATTCCGGTGTCCATAAGGCATTTCCCCCTTTTTCCCTTTGCTGACATGCAAAATGATTCGCGGTTTTCGGCTAAAGCCCCGCGCTAAAATTCCGCGGTCTTTGGTGTTCTCGGGAACGGAAGCACATCTCTGATGTTCTGCACCCCTGTTACATACATGATGATCCGCTCAAAGCCCAGCCCGTAGCCTGCGTGCTTTACGCCGCCGAATTTTCGGAGGTTGCAGTACCACCAGTAGTCCTCTTTGTTGAGGCCCATTTCTTCCATTCTCTTTTCAAGAACTGCCAGCCTCTCCTCTCTCTGGGAGCCGCCGATGATCTCGCCGACACCGGGCACAAGAAGATCCGCCGCCGCAACGGTTTTGCCGTCATCGTTCAGGCGCATATAAAATGCCTTGATGTCCTTCGGGTAGTCCGTAACGAATACGGGCTTATTGAAAATTTCTTCCGTCAGGAATCTTTCGTGTTCGGTCTGAAGGTCGATTCCCCACTCCACCGGATACTGGAACTCCTTGCCGGATTTTTGGAGAAGCTCCACCGCTTCGGTGTAGGTCACCCTGCCGAAGTCGGAATTTACAATATTATCAAGCCTTGAAAGCAGCGTTTTGTCAACAAAGGAGTTGAAGAACTGCATTTCCTCCGGCGCTTTTTCCAGAACGAAATTTATGATGTATTTAATCATATTTTCGGCAACTTCAAGATAGTCATTAAGGTCTGCAAATGCCATTTCCGGCTCGATCATCCAAAATTCGGAGGCGTGGCGTGCCGTGTTGGAATTTTCGGCTCTGAAAGTAGGCCCGAAGGTATATACATTTCTGAACGCTAGGGCAAAAATCTCCGCTTCCAACTGTCCTGAAACGGTGAGGTTCGTTTTCTTGCCGAAGAAGTCCTGGCTGTAGTCAACCTTTCCGTCCTCGGTTCTCGGCAAATTATCAAGGTCGAGGGTGGTTACCTGGAACATTTCTCCCGCTCCCTCGGCATCGCTTGCGGTGATTTCGGGGGTATGCACATATACGAAGTCCTGATCCTGGAAAAACTTATGAATCGCATAGGCAACCAGGGAGCGAACACGGAACACCGCGCTGAACATATTGGTTCTCGGACGCAGATATCCGATCTCTCTCAGGAACTCCATGGAGTGGCGCTTCGGCTGAAGCGGATAGTCCGGAGTTGAAGTCCCCTCAACGGTTACGGCTTTTGCCTTGATTTCAAAGGGTTGCTTTGCATTCGGAGTGAGGCATACGGTTCCGGTTACCGCCAGAGCAGAGCCAACATAGGACTTTGCGATCTCTTCGTAGTTGTCCAAAAATTCTTCTTCGTATACCACCTGAACGGATTTGAAGAAGGATCCGTCATTTAATTCAATAAATCCAAACTTGTTGGAATTTCTGTTGTTTCTGACCCAGCCTTTGACGAGAACCTCTGAGTCCGCATATTCGGCTGTGTTTCTAAAAAGCTCTCTGAGCAAAACTTCTTTCATCTGTACCATTTCCTTTTCTTATTAGTCTACCTTTTATTATAAGCAATCGCGAAGTGAAACGCAAGGGATAAATCGCTTATATACATTGAAATCCCGGTGGAATTTTGTTGAAATCCTCCCGGGATTCTGTTGAGATTCTGTTTGGATTCTGTTGAAATCCCGGTGAAAAAACCTGCAAACACCATGACAAAAATCCCTCTTTTCGCGAAACCACAATCTCGCAATCGAAAGAGGGATTTTAATTTTAGCTTTAGGTAGTTTTGGCGAAAATCTTGACCGTCAGCTATGTCGGCAGCTGCGATTTTCTTACAGCCCTTTTACATTAAGTACCAGGTGAGAGGTTGCAAACTGCTCCGGGGTCGGATCAAAGTAGATATAGTTGGTAAGACCCGTATATGTCCATTTGTTCGATTTGCTATCCCATTTGTTGCTGCTGCCCGGCGTGGTGTCCACGGTTATCCAGCGGCCGTCAACATAACACTCGTTCCACCAGTGATCGATGCTTGTGATGCTCTTTTCCGTTGACCAGCTGTTGTATCCGCCTGTGCCGAGGCTGATATGGTGGCCGTTTACGATTCTGGTCGGGATATCCTGGGCTCTTGCAAGGGCGCAAACCAAAGCCGCGTAGCCCACGCAGGTGGTGGCAACCTTGCCGCCTTTGCTGTTCTCACTGGTCTTTTTGTTTCTCAGATTATAGAGGTTGCGATACGGGTCAACATACTGTTTCTTTTTCGTGGAAAAAGCAACATCATCGTAGTAATAATTTCCCGCCACATATTCGTAAATTTTTAGGAGCTTGTCGTAGTCCGTTGTTGCGCCTTTGGTGATCTTATCGGAAACCGTTTTGAAGTATTTCACTTTTTTTGCGGTAACCTTTGCAGTTTTCTTTGTCACCGGATCCGTGAAGCAGATGCTCTTAACATCGGAAAGATATTTGCTGGTAAATTTGGACGGTGCCTTTTTCTTGTCGGCGTTCTTGTCGATGCGGGCGTTTTCGTCCATTACATTGTTATACTGCAAAATCGAGAACTGACCGCTCGTCACACGAAATGCGCAGTTTTTGTAGACAACCGTTCCGCTTACGGAGCCGACTTTTTTTGTGATCATCAGGATATAATCGCCGCTCATAGCGCCTGTCCTCGCATTGGTATTCTGCATGGTATAGGAGAATTTGCTGTATTCACCCATATCGCTTGGATAAACCCGGGCAATCCATGTGGAGCTTTTGGCACCTACCTTCACCACATTGATATTATATTCGTCAACATTTTTTACCGGCGTTTCTGCCTCGATCTGCAGGGTGCTACCCTTTGCGGTCACATTTACAAAATTGTGTTCCAGGTTTGCGCTGGATACAAGGCTCTGAACCTCGGTGGGGGTGCCTGCGCTTTTGAGGGCTGCCGAAGCCGGAGCCGGAATCATTGCTATTACCAAGGATAATGCCAGAAGCATAACTAATTTTCTTTTCATCTTGTAAGATACCTCCTTTGTCTATAGTATACAATGAACATATATGTCCATGTCAAGTGTTTTGCGATAAAATATTCTTTTTATCATGTGGCCGTTGCTGAAATGCCGTTGCTGAAAGGGCGTAGGTGCAAAAAGCGTAATCATGTCGAATTAGTTCGCAAACCTGTACTTTTTGAACCAAAAAAAGAGACGCAGTGAAAATTGCGTCTCAAATTTTTATGGTTTTGTGTTTAGTACACCTTGGCTCCTGCCGGGATATTATCGTCCAGCATGATGAAGTTCAACATTTCCTCGCCATCATACTTGTTAACGCAGGAAAGGAGCATACCGTTACTTTCTTCCCCCATCATCTTTCTCGGCGGAAGGTTTGTGATGGCAACGGCGGTCTTTCCAACCAGTTCTTCCGGTTCATAATAGCCGTGAATGCCGGAAAGAATGATTCTGTCCCTGCCGCTTCCGTCATTAAGAACAAACTTCAGGAGCTTCTTGCTCTTCGGAACTTCCGTGCATTCTTTGATCTTAACCGCTCTGAAATCGCAGGCCGCGAAGGAATCGAAGTCCACATATTCCTCGAACAGCGGTTCTACCTCGATCTTTGTTTTGTCGAGGATTCTCGGCTTCTTTTGCTCTCCCTCATCCTTCTTCTCGGAGCCTATCGGCTTCATCGTCGGGAACAGGACAATATCTCTGATGGACGGCTGGTCGAGGATGAGCATTATGCATCTGTCGATGCCCACCCCAAGTCCTCCTGTCGGCGGAAGTCCTACTTCCAGCGCATTGACGAAATCAAGATCCATCGGATGTGCTTCGTCATCGATACCGCAGTCTAATTGCTTCTGCTGCTCTGCAAATCTTTCGTACTGGTCGATGGGGTCGTTTAACTCCGAGAAAGCGTTTGCAATTTCCCAGCCGTTAATATATGCCTCAAATCTTCTGGTGATCCTAGGGTCTTTCGGATCTCTCTTGGCAAGAGGCGAAACCTCCACCGGATGGCCGATGACAAATACAGGTCCGTCCAGATAGCCCGGAATATCTTCGCAGTATTCCTCGAACATTTCAGCTAAGATCTTACCTCTGGTCTGTTCCTTAGCTTCTTCCGGATCCATACCCTGGGCGATGGCGGCCGCTCTTGCTTCTTCATCGGTTTTAATATTATCAAAATCGACACCGGTGATTTCTTTGATAGCGTCTGCCATGTTAAGTCTTCTCCACGGCGGGGTCACATCAAATTCCTTGCCCTGATATTTCATGATCGGCGTGCCGTTTACCGCCATCTGAGCCTTGTAAACCATCTGTTCGGTTACTTCCATGACAAAATCCATATCCTGATATGCCGCATAGCATTCCATGTTGG
>CAVJCN010000124.1:0-5762 GCA_963647945.1 Absicoccus sp.
GTAATAATCTTAATCCTTTTTTCATATCTTTTTCCCTTTTCCGTTTCTTTTTCATTTTATTTTGTAATTTATCCTGCATGATTTATCTCGCAGCTTATTTTACAGCTCATTCAATGGTAATATTTCCCGTTGCCAGCTTTTTTGCCAGCTCCGCGGTTTCCGCCTTTATGTCGTCGGTTACCTGCTGAGTTGAGTTTTCATCGCCGTAAGCAATTGAAATATAGCCTTCGTCCATTCCGCATACCTTGTTTTGACCTCCGTCCCAGGTTTCGTTTTCGATAAAGTCTTTTATGGTATCATATATGGAATTTCCCAGTTCTTTCTTTACAGAGCAGATAATTACATCATCGTACTCCGCCGCGGAAATTTTCTGGTCTTGATCGACTCCGATGGCGTAAAATCCTTCATTCTTAGCGGCTTCAAAGACTCCTTTGCCTGTGTTTCCCGCAACCTGGAAAATTACATCCGCCCCCTTTTGATGAAGGTCGCTTGCGCACAATTTCCCTTTTTCCGGGCTTTCATAGCCGTTTGCGTAATCTACATATACATTTATTCCGGCATTGGCATATTTTGCGCCCTGCTCATAGCCGTTAATAAAGTCGTTTACAACATCCGAGTCCTCGCCGCCCACAGCGCCTATGGCGGTGGTTTGGGACATTCTCGCCGCAATATATCCTGCAAGGAAGGAGCCCTGTGCCTGTTCATATGTTATGCAAAGGATATTAGGGCTGCCGGCTATGTCATCAACTACATTGTCGAGCCAGATAAATTTTGTGTTCGGATACTCTGCGGCAACGCTCTTGATTTCGCTGAACTCCCAGCCCACCGTGACCACGAAATCGTTTTTCTCCGCCGCGGTGACCATGCTCTGCTTATACCCTTCGCCTTTACATTCAACTGTGCTTACCTTTATGCCGTAGTCCTGTTTGAGCCTGTCCACACCCTCCTTTGCGGAATCGTAAAAGGACTTGTCCCCAAACTCCGCCGGAACTATGAGGCAAAGGGAAATGCTCTCCGGATCCGTATCTGCCGGTTTGTTGCAGCCGATGAGGGCGAAAACTCCCAGTATGAGAGCTGCCACCAGCAGAAGCGCTAAACTTTTTTTCATATTATGTCCTCCGTATCTGTTTCTCTATTTCATGGCTTCTTCAACGGCTACCGCAACCGCCACGGTTGCTCCCACCATCGGGTTGTTTCCCATGCCCACATAGCCCATCATTGCCACATGTGCGGGTACCGATGAGGAACCTGCAAACTGAGCGTCAGAGTGCATTCTTCCCATGGTGTCGGTCATGCCGTAGGAAGCAGGGCCCGCCGCCATATTGTCCGGATGAAGTGTTCTCCCGGTGCCGCCGCCGCTTGCTACGGAGAAATATTTTTTACCCTGCTCGGTACATTCTTTTTTGTATGTGCCTGCCACCGGATGCTGAAATCTGGTAGGGTTTGTGGAATTTCCCGTAATAGAAACATCCACGCCCTCCTTATGCATGATGGCAACACCCTCCCGGACATCATCGGCACCGTAGCAGCGTACTTCTTTGCGCTCCCCTTCGGAATAAGGGATTTCCTCTATTACCGCAAGCTCCCCGGTGTAGTAGTCAAACTGCGTCTTTACATATGTGAAGCCGTTGATTCTTGAAATTATCTGGGCCGCATCTTTTCCCAAGCCGTTCAGAATAACCCTGAGAGGTTTTGTACGAACTTTGTTCGCGGATTTTGCTATGCCGATGGCACCCTCCGCCGCGGCGAAGGATTCGTGTCCGGCAAGGAAGGCAAAGCACCGGGTTTCTTCGCTGAGAAGCATGGCTGCAAGGTTTCCGTGGCCCAGCCCTACCTTTCTGTCCTCCGCAACGGAGCCCGGAAGGCAAAATGCCTGAAGCCCCTCGCCTATGGCTCTTGCCGCCTCATTTGCGTGTTTTGCGCCTTTTTTTATCGCTATTGCCGCTCCCGCAACATATGCCCAGCACACATCCTCGAAACAAATAGGCTGAATCTCCCTTGCGATTTTATACGGGTCGATTCCCTTTTCATCGCATATCGCCTTGGCTTCTTCAAGGGAGTTTATGCCATATTTGGAAAGGGCAGCATTTATCTTTTCGATTTTTCTGTCGTAATTTTCAAATGTAATCATGTTCGGCACCTCCTATTCCTGTCTTGGGTCGATGACCTTAGCCGCTTCATCGAATCTGCCGTATTTGCCGCTTGCTTTTTCGATTGCCTGCATAGGGTCTGTTCCCGCTTTGATACCGTCCATCATTTTGCCGATGTTTACATATTTATAGCCGATTATATTGTTGTCTTTGTCAAGGGCGATTTCGGTTATGTAGCCCTCGGCAAGTTCAAGATATCTTGGGCCTTTTACCTTTGTGGAATAAATAGTTCCCACCTGGCTTCTGGTTCCTTTTCCCAAGTCTTCAAGACCTGCACCGATGGCAAGGCCTCCCTCGGAAAATGCCGACTGGCTTCTTCCGTATACGATTTGCAGGAAAAGTTCTCTCATAGCCGTGTTGATGGCATCACACACAAGGTCTGTGTTAAGAGCTTCCAGCAGGGTTTTTCCGATAAGTATCTCCCCTGCCATTGCTGCCGAATGAGTCATGCCGGAGCAGCCTATGGTTTCCACCAAAGCCTCTTCGATTATGCCGTCCTTAACATTCAGTGTGAGCTTGCAGGCGCCCTGCTGGGGGGCGCACCAGCCTATTCCGTGGGTCAGCCCCGAAATGTCGCTTATTTCTTTGACCTGCGTCCATTTGCCTTCCTGGGGTATCGGCGCAGGACCGTGATAGGCACCCTTGTTTACCGGGCACATAGTTTCAACTTCTTTTGTATATATCATCTTAATCCTCCCGTGAGAAAATCTGCTGTCTGCAAACGATTCGGCAAAATTGCCGATAAATGTCTACTTCTTCTATTTAACCACATTTCGGCGAATAATTCAACATAAAACCGACTGCTTGATAATGTAAACAGTCGGTATTTTTGCCAAAAGTCGGTTTTTTAAAGGGCTTTCCGGCGGATTTCCGGCGGATTTCTGCCGGCTTCCCGATAGGTTTCCGGTGGGTTTCTACCGGCTTTAAACATATTTCCGCATATATTTCAGCGCGTTTTTTTCAAGCCTTGATACCTGTGCCTGACTGATGGAAATTTCCTCGGCAACTTCCATCTGTGTTTTTCCCTGGAAAAATCTCATGTTAAGGATGTGCCGTTCTCTTGGAGTTAGTTTTTCCATGGCTTCCGAAAGGGAAAGATTTTCGATCCATTTTGCATCCGTATTTTTGCTGTCCCGAACCTGATCCATGACATAAATGGCATCGCCGTCATCGTGAAATACCGGCTCGTAAAGGGACATGGGCTCTTGGATTGATTCAAGTGCCATAACCACATCCTCTCGTTTTGCGTTCAATGCCTTTGCGATTTCCGAAACTGAAGGTTCCCGCAGCAGCTCCGCCGCCAGCTCTTCCTTGGTCTGGAGTGCCTTGTATGCCAGATCCCTCATGGATCTTGAAACCCTTATGGAATTGTTGTCCCGAAGGTATCTTCTGATTTCTCCGATAATCATGGGCACGGCATAGGTGGAAAACTTCACTCCATGGCTTGTGTCAAAATTATCCAGTGCTTTAATAAGTCCTATACAGCCCACCTGGAAAAGGTCGTCGGGATTTTCTCCGCGATTGGAAAATCGCTGTATAATGCTGAGAACCAACCTCAGGTTGCCTTTTATAAATTCGTCCCGCAGGGTCTTATCTCCCCCATGAATTTTTTCTATCATGTCCATCATTTCGCTGTCCTTGTAAAGAGGCAGCTTGGCAGTGTTCACGCCGCATATTTCAACCTTGTTCGCCATAGTCCATACACCATTCCTTTTTGTTTTAGTTATGTACTGTGGCGGCGTTTTGCATACCTGCCAATTAAGCCCAAGTCGGGGCTATCCGAGCTTTTTTATCTCGCGTCGGAGCCTTACTATTATTCTTTTTTCCAGTCTGGATATGTATGACTGGGAAATTCCCAGTTTATCCGCGACTTCCTTTTGGGTCATTTCCCTGCCGTTTTTCAGGCCGAAACGCATTTCCATCAGCTCTTTTTCCCGAGGTGTCAGCTTTGACATGGCTCCGTAAAGCAGATTGCGATTTACTTCTTCTTCCAGCCTTTGAGAAACCACATCGTTATCCGTTCCCAGAATATCGCTGAGAAGCAGCTCGTTGCCGTCCCAGTCAACATTCAGCGGTTCGTCAAGACTTACTTCGCTTTTCAATTTGGTGCTTCTCCGAAGATACATGAGTATTTCGTTTTCGATGCAGCGGGAAGCATATGTAGCCAGCTTTATATTTTTATCAATTTTAAATGTGTTTACCGCCTTAATAAGCCCGATGGTTCCTATTGAAATCAGATCCTCCACATTCACTCCGGCATTTTCAAATTTTTTGGCAATATATACCACAAGCCTGAGATTGTGCTCAATCAAAATACTTCTGGCTTCCATGCTTCCCTTGGCATATTCCTCAAGCATACGGCTTTCTTCATCGTGGGGCAGAGGCGGCGGCAGGATGTCGCTTCCTCCTATGTAAAATATACCTTTTCGGGTTTTGCCGAAGCTCCTGAGCTTGCCGAAGCTTCCAAGATTTCCCATTTTATCAGAACTTCCGCCCCTACCGAATTTACCGAATCTCAGAAAGCGCAAAAATCTCAACCGGTTCTTTATGGTTTCTTTTATAATATGTAATCTACTCATCTGAAAGCCCCCTGTCTAAAAAATCTCTCCCCAAAATAATGTCGCTTTCCTCAAAATTCCCGTCGTAAAAGGCTATAACGGCATTTTTAATTTGATTTCCCCGGAAATATATGCAGTCCGTTCGGATTCCCTCCAGCATCCCGTTCCGATTCCCCACGGAATGAAATGGAATAAGCCTGTACCTTTCGCGGCTTTTTATATTTTGGGGGCTTTTGGGGCTCACGGGGCTGCCAAACTTGCCAAGATTTTCCGGGCTTCCGGGGCTCACGGGGCTGCCGAAATCACCGAGGTTTCCTGGGCTTCCGGAGTTCCCGAGGCTGCCGAAATCGCCGAGGTTTTCCGGGCTTTCGGGGCTCCCGGGGCTGCCGAAATCGCCGAGTTTTTTTGCCGCTCCCTTTGCGATGAGAGCCACGGGCTTTCCGCTAACCGGCTCTTTCAAATAATTCCCGGTGTCAATCATGGCTTTTAGCAAAATCCTTTTTCCATCTATTTCCACCTCTGCAACATCGCAAAGTTTCATGTCCAATCTGATGTTGCGTATCAGCCTTATTGTCCAATATGAGAATCCCAAGGCAAGTGACCCTGCCCACATCAGCCTCATGTAAGTCATTGGCGAAACATACAGCGCTCCGGCTCCGGATATTGATGGGATTTGCTGCCAGAGCATCAGTGCCATGACCAATCCTCCCGATACAAGGGTGAGGGACATAAAAACCGATATTCTGACCAGCAAGCCTTTAGGTGAATTGATGCCGCCAAAGCCGAAAAGAACGGCTGCTCCTGCGATTCCGATCCTTATTAAAGCACCCACCGGCGGCGATACCGAAATAAAAATAGCAAATCCCGCAGCGCCGCACAATGCGGCTCCCAGCAAAAGTCGCAGCTTTGAAATTTTACATCTCAAAAGTTTTCCTGTAAAAAATAGGAGGATTCCTCCGGTAATGAAGTTTTCCAGAAAAAGATATTCGCCGTAAATAACCACTTGTCTACCTCGCAGGGTTATAATACACTTTCGGACGGTCGAAATCTGTCG
>CAVJCN010000125.1:0-5740 GCA_963647945.1 Absicoccus sp.
CGGTCTTTGCGGAGCGAGCCTTGAGAGTGAGATCCTTGGTGAGGCCTGCTACTTTCGTGTCTTGTTCCGCAATCAGCTTGTCTGCTTCTCCGGCTTCCACTACGGCATAGCTTGAGAAGTGTCCGGTCTTGAATGTGAATGTGCCGTCTGCGTTTTTCTGTCCGTCAACCTTGTGATAAGCTTTGGCATCGTCTATGTAGAGACACTTAACATCCTTTGCCGCAAGCTTTGCGTTGAGCTTGATGGTTACGCTGACTTTGCCTCCCTTGAATTCGGAAACATTTCCGTTTGCGGTCACGAGCTTCAGGTCAACTTCTACCTTGCCTTCTTCCTGAGCAACAGTATCAACCACAAGTTTTACTTCGCCGGTGGTTCCTGCTGCTTCTGCAACCGCTGCAACGGCTTCCCTGTCGAGGGTCACTTCCGCCGCGTCAGCCTTGATGGTAACGGCTGCGTTTGTTTTTTCTGCAACCTGTGAAACTGCTGCTGCCGGAATTGCGACCTCGGTTTTAGTTCCTGCTGCTGTTTCGGTTACGGTAGTTCCGGTGGCTGCGTCTACAACAACTTCTGCGGATTTGTTTTCCACTGCTTTTTCGACAATCTTGGTTGCTGTGGTGGTGTCAACCGTTGCGGCAACCGTCTTTGTTCCGTCAGCCGCTGTTGTTGTGGTGTTTTTAACGGTTGCGGTGGTTGTTGCCGTCGCATTTGTTGTCTTGTCCTCGGTCTTGTTGGTTACGGTGTCCGTGGTGGTCGATGAGGATGAGCCGCCGCCCGCATAGCTTACAGTCCAAGGGCCATTATTATCATTAGAACCGCTGATATAATATCCGTTTGCCAGTGCGCCTTTCGGATTGCTCATGTATACGCCACTCGTCAAACCTGACTTTGAAACTACACCGTATTCATAGCTATCTGCGTTATTTCCGCTGCGTTTTGCAATATAACCTTCAGCCAAATAATTCGTCGGATCAAAGTTATATGTGCCGCTGGTCACCTTCCATGTTTTCTCTTCCGATATTGTAGGCTCTCCGGCTAAAGTTCCCCCATTTTCTACGCTCAAGTTTCCGTTTGCAGTAACATTGAGAGTTGCACCATTTTCGATGATAAGCTTGCCGCCTTTTTCAACGACAATCTTCCCCTCGCCGGAACCCTCTGATGCGCCAAGTTGCAAAGTCTTTCCAGATGCAATTTTGAAAGTTTGTCCGTCGGAAACGGTTATAATCCAGTCTCTCGTGGATTCACTGCTCTCCCACACTATACACTTATCACTATATTCGTGTACAATCAGGCTCGTCACTCCTGTTCTTGTTATTGTATTGTTATAGCTTCCTCCATCACTTACAGCAAAGCCTTTTTCTGTTACTTCTATTTTTACTTTACTATTCACTTCCACATTGCTTTCAGCGCAAGCCAAAACAATTCCGTATGCGGTTCCATTACTACTTTTTACACTAATCGTTCCGGAAGCCTCCGAGATATCAACATTGCCTCCCGAATAAATTCCAGCAGGTGTTGCATTTGTCTTGCTATTCGTTACATCGATGTCCACAGGTGCGCTCACTCCTATATTAGCATATCCTAAAATGCCGTCCGCTACTCCTTCGGCGGTAATGTCAATATCAAGCTTTGCGTTTCCGCTCAAGTTTAAACTATAGCAATATACACCGTAAGTATACCCTTTTTCACCCGTGCTGCTAAGTTTTATTGAGCTTTCTTTTTCCACAACAATTTGAAGCTGAACACCATAAATGCCATAGCATTCTTCACTTTCCTTCAGCGTTTTGTTTGCATTTACGCTATATCCGTTCAGATACAATTTGCCCCCAATGTATTTTGCAACGTATGAATCGCCTTCTTTATAGTCAGTGCTTTTTTCAGTTGCATCATTTGATGCTATATAGTCTCCGTTGCTAAGTTTAAGTATGGTGCCTGCGCTGTTCATTACCTCAATCGAGCCATAGTCACCCGCGAACGCCATGGTCGGCATGAAGCACGCAATCATCAGCACGCTCATAATGATTGAAAAAAGTTTTTTCATTTTGTTCTTCCTTTCCTTTATTATAAATTTATTTATATCATAGCTTTCGCCATAATATCGAAATCGGTGCAGAATTCGGAATCCCCCACCCTCGAATTTCACGGCCTTGAATTTCACGGGTCGGCCTTGAATTTCGCCATGAATTTCACCCCCTGCGTGTATCTATCGTATATATTCTGCTCTTTTCACAATAATAACATATTAAATATGTCATTTCAAGCATTATTGCGTATCCTATATTATAATTTGATTTTTATGTCGTATAGAATATATTTTATGGAGGTGGCTTTATGTGCGAAATGTATGAGAAAACTTTTGGGGACAGGCTGGCTTTTCTTCGGACGCAAAAGGGCGTGTCCGCAAGGGATATGAGCCTGTCCATCGGGCAAAATCCCAGCTACATAAACAGCATCGAAAACAAGAAAGCCCTACCGTCCATGAGCGGCTTCTTCTATATATGTGAATTTCTTGAGATAACGCCTCAGGAATTTTTCGATGCAGAAAGCCAAAGCCCCACCGAGCTTCGAGAGCTTACCGCAAAGCTGAAAAGGCTGCCGCTAAAAGACATGGAACACCTTTCATACATAGTAGACAGGCTGCTGCCGTAAGAGAATCGAACAATAAAAAAGAGGGCAAGCACCCTCCTGTTTGTAATTTTGGAGGGTATACGCCCTCTTTTTTCAATATGTCATGTGAGTTTGCAATTCAGCCCAAAGCTTATGAGTAAGCGATGTCAGCCACCGCCGACGAGTGTGCGAGTGGACAAACTGGCATTTCCCTTCGAGATCCCACGGGCGATTTTAATAAGCATTTCACTCCCCTAAAATGTCAGCTCCTCCGTTTCTGCCACAAGTTTTGTGAGCGCGTCCTTATAATATGCGATCAGCTCCTCGCGATTCGGAGCGTTCCTGCGAATCGTGCGGCGCAGGAGCCTCATGTAGCCGATAATCTTCGCCTTGTTTTCCACTTCGTCAAGCCTTGCCTGCTCCTCGGTATTTAGGTACATGGCAAGGGTTCTTCTCCAAAACTCTCCCGCCGTTTCAAAGGAGAATCCCAGGAATCTAAGCGCCTCTTCATGATCCGGTTCAAGGAAACCCACGAAAGCGTTGAACATGGACGCAAGCTCAAATATCGGGTGCCCCATGCACAGGGTGTCCATGTCGATGAGCAGCGCCTCGCCGTCCCGCACCATGATATTATTCGTATGATAATCCCCGTGGAGCATGGTATGCTGCTCCGGAACCGCTTCCACCATCTTGCAGAGCTTTCCCCCGGTTTCCGCCGGCAGATACTCCGAAGCAAACTCCGCCCAGTCAAGGGCAACTTCCTTCATGTCCGGCATATCCCCCGGGTTCACCTCTGTGCTGTGAATCTGCTTCACCATGTCCACATAGTATTTTAGCGGCAGCTCCAAATGCTCCGGATCCTTTTTTATCATCTTGGAAAGGGACATAGCCTCAAGAAGCTCCATCACTGTTCCGTAGCTTTCGCCGATACGCACCACATCGTAAGGAATTGCCGTGTTGATGCCAAGCACCAACGCCTTGCGGGCAAGCTCCCGCTCCCGCTGAATCTCCGGCAGAGCGTCCGGATTGAAATAGAGCTTGATGATAGTTTCCGCATCATAACGATAAACCGCGCCGTTTGCGCCCTTTCCGATTATCTCGCAGCCCTCTACGGAAAGATGGCGGTACGCCTTTTTCACCGTAATCATCTCCGTAAAGCCTGTCATGTCCAGGACTTCATAGACCGCTGGGGAAACATTGATTATCGCAAGCTCCGAATCTTCCTTTCTGAGTCGCAAAAGTATACGAAGGCCTGCGCTGGAAATATACTCAAGATTTTCCGCGTCAAGTACCGTATGCAGCCCGGGGTGTTCCCTGCGAATCACCTGGATTTCCTGCTCTGCGGCGGTGGCGTTACTTGCATCGATGCGCCCCTCAAGGTCAATGTAGAGAATATCCCCGTTCACATGTGATTTTACCTGTTCTGCCATAATGTCTATTCTCCTTTCGCGAAAAAGTCAAGGCAACGCTGCTTGTAGTCCGGTGCCTCGTCGTATACCGCGTGTCCGTAAATGTCTTCATATATATATAGCTCGCAGGAAAGAGCTTCCGCGATCTCTTCTGAGCCCTCGGCAGTCACAACCCGGTCGCCCCGAGAGCCGATAACAAAAGTCGGACATTTGATCTTAGAAAGCTCCTCATAGCAGTTAAAGGTTTTGCACGCCTCGGTCAAGATAGCAAGCCGCTGAAATTCTTCTTCCGTGATTCCCAAATTCATCTTGATCAAAGCCTCGCGATACTCTTTGAGGGTTCCCGCCGAGAAAACCTTGTCCGCAAAGCTCTCTGCCAGCGCAGTTTCATTTCTTTCTTCCGCAAGTCTGTTCCATTCTCTTGCCGCTTGGTTAAAGGTTTCGTTGGGTTTTGCCAGCGTTGAGCCGAGAATCATTTTGCGAACCAGTTCGGGGTGGTCGATGGCAAGGTACATGGCGATCATGCCTCCCTGTGACGCGCCGAAGACATTGGCTTTTTCGATACCCAGCGTTTTCATCGCCTTTGCGGTGTCAGCCGCCATTTCTCTGACGGTATAGCCGGCTTTGATATTTTTTGCCCGGTCAAAGACATATACGGTGTAGTCCTTCGCGAAATCCTTGTATGCCTCGGCAATCATATCCTCAAGTCCCATCACGCTGTGAATGGAAAGCCCCGGTATGATAACGAAGCTCTTTTCTCCGCTGCCGAAAAGGATATAGTCCATCTCCAAGCCGCCTGCAATAACCGTTTTCATGTCTATCGCCCCCTCGTTTTGCGCTGTTCTTATGGCAAATATTATAGCAAAAAATCTTCTTATGCTCAATATAATTTTGTACGCAGGCCGCCTGCATGGTTTTTCACAAATTTAACAAAATTTTTTCTTGATTTTTTCGCTTTACCCCCACCCGCAACGGATTTGTCAGTAGTATTCTGTTTTTACAAAACCAATTTTTGCGAATTTTACGGTGGCATTCACCGTGCGTTTACGGAAAATTTACGGAGGATTTTGATATGGCTGAATTAACTGCCCTTCGCTCATCGGGCAAGTTCCGGCACGAACACAAGTATGCGATAGACTATTTCAACTATCTGGCGCTCAGACAAAAGCTCTCGGTGGTCATGCAGCGGGACGCACACGCCCCCAAGGACGGAAAATACCTGATTACGAGCCTGTATTTTGACAACTGCTTTGACAAGGCGCTGAAAGAAAAGCTCCACGGGGTAAGCAAGCGGGAGAAGTTCCGGCTTCGTTACTACGGCGAAAACACGGAAACTGTTTTCCTCGAAAAGAAGCAAAAGGTCAATGGACTTTGTCTGAAAACCTCGGCGAAGATTTCCCATGAGGACTGCCTTGGGATTCTGAATGGGCATCACGATTTTCTGCTAAGTTCGGACTCGGAGCTTATTTCCGAGCTTGGCTTCAAGATGCAAACCCAGCTTCTCAGGCCCAAAACCGTGGTTCGCTACTACCGGGAGGCTTTCGTCTATCCTGCGGGGAACGTGCGGGTGACCTTCGACTCGGATATCTCCACGGGACTTTCCCCGGACTGGTTCTTTGAGCCCTCACCGGCGCCTCTTGGGGATGCGGTGATGATCATGGAAGTAAAATACGACGAATTCTTGCCGGAAATCATCCGGCACATCGTCCAGCCCCATTGTACAAGGC
>CAVJCN010000126.1:0-5720 GCA_963647945.1 Absicoccus sp.
CGAGAGGGCATCGCGCATACCGCCATCGGCTTTTTGAGCTATAACGTTGAGTGCCTCGGGTTCTACTGTTATATTTTCTTTCGATGCTATGTATTGTAGTTGTTCGACTATATCCTGTACGGTTATGCGTGAAAAATCGTATATTTGGCATCGTGACAAGATTGTCGGAAGAATTTTTTGTTTTTCAGTAGTTGCGAGGATAAATATTGCGTGTTGAGGCGGTTCTTCGAGTGTTTTCAAAAATGCGTTGAAAGCCGCCTGGCTGAGCATATGCACTTCATCGATTATGTATACTTTCCTGCGTCCGATGGCAGGGGGATATTTGACGCTTTCTCTGAGCTCCCGTATGTTTTCCACGCCGTTGTTTGAAGCCGCATCGATTTCGATTACATCCATAAAATTCCCGCGGCTGATGGCTTTGCAGTTTGCACACTGACCGCAGGGTCTTCCGGCAGCATCGGGAGCCGTACAGTTTACGCCCTTTGCCAGGATTCTTGCCATGGTGGTTTTCCCGGTTCCCCGGGTACCGCAAAACAGGTAGGCGTGCCCCACCGTATCCGATGCGATCTGGTGCTTCAAAATTTTCACAACATGTTCCTGACCCAGGATTTCATCGAAAACCTCGGGTCTTTCGGCTCTGTAAAGCGCAGTATACATAATTTCCTCCCATTATTGAAAAAATTGCCCTTAAAGAGCCGCGCGAGGCGTTGGAGAAGGCTAATCTGCGGCACATAAGAACTTCCGCTTATTGCTGCTTCCTTCCGGACCTGACAAGGTTCACGGCATCCCATTGCGCAGGACCCAAACCATGCCGGGCGAAGCTCTTTAAAGGCAATTTAATCTTTAAGTATTGTAGCACAAAATAGGGCTCGGGTCAATAGTCGGAATTGCACCACGGACTCTGGGGATATGCCAGAAGGGTTTCAAGCTCCGGAAGTTTCGCCAAATCGCTGATTTCCGCCCCGCCCAGGCGAATCATAGCCGAAATGTTCCCGGAACCCATCAAAACCGATGCAAAGGTGCCCTGTCTGAGGGTCACGGTAACATCCGCCTCCTCGTGCTCCGTGTGCTCATTGTGCTCCGCGTGTTTGGCGATCTCCCATGCGCCCTTTTCAAAGGCGATAAAAACCCTTTCCTCGGTATGCTCGAGTTCCTTTTCGTAACAAAATTCCACCGTAAGTTTTCCCTCTTTGTTGCATTTTCCCTCCGGATTTTCCCACGCCGTAGGGAATTTTCTGTATCGTGTATCTGCGATAAACTTTTTCGGATTGACAATCTTGAACATGGTTCCCACCGCCGTAACATTTGTTTGCAGGAATCCGAAATCTATGTAATTCTTTGAAATATCCTGGGGATCCTCCAGCAGGTGAATGAAGTCCGGTTCTCCGCTGCGCAGGATCACGGTTTGACACAAATCTGCCTGGTTTCGTATGAATCCCAGCATGGCTTTCAGGATTTTCCCGTTTTCGTAGACCATTTCTTCCACCGACATACAAACCTGGGTGTAGTTTACATCGCTGGCTTCCCGGTACCGCCACGCAAGGTAGCCCCGAAGCCGGCCGCCTTCCTCGTATCCGATTCTAAAAACTTGGGAATCGGTCTGCATCCCGCGGATTTCCTCTTCAAACTTATCCACCATGCCGTGGTTTGCCCGTACAAAGGCCCTGTGGCACTCCAAAACCGCAGGAAGGTCGTCAAGGGACAAAAACCGCATATGCTCCATCTCAGCCGGCTTCGCCGCCGGGAGCCCGGTGGTAGGAATGTGGTATTCCGAAAGCCTGCCCCCGAAGCCGTATCCCATTCTTCTGTAAAATGGAATATTGAAGGGAAGCAGCATCGTGACGGTCACTCCCTCTTCGATGGCGATTTTTTCAAACTCCCGTATCATGGCAAGGGCAACTCCCTGTTTTTTGTACAGCGGGTGAACCCCCAGTGCCATAAGTCCCAGCGCCGGCTGCATTTTGCCGAAGAGGTTTAGAGAAAAATGTACGACTTTCATGATTGCAATGACCTTGTCGCCCTCGAACATTCCCATATGGATGACTTCCTTGTTTTCGCTGATTTCCAGAGTCGCTTTTTTTCTGTATTTTTCCCGACATTCATCGTCAAGCTCCTTGTACGCCGGATAGGCGTTCAGGTAAACCTCCAGATAGCCCTCCACATCTGAAAGGGCAAGGGGTCTGATGGTTCTGTTTCGATTTGCATTTGCTTTCTCGTTCATTTTGCACCTCCGCGAAAGTTTTTACATCCTTTTCCTAAATCTTTTCCCAATTTCTAAATCTTTTTCCAATCCTTAGATCCTTTTCCAGCTAAGCCTTGAGCCAGTCCATGATCGTGTCCTCGTCGATTATCTCAATCCCCAGCTCCCGGGCTTTTTTATTTTTACCCGAGGTGGAATTTATGTCATTGTTTATCAAATATGAGGTCTTTGCGCTGACGGAGCCTGCCACCTTGCCTCCGGCTTTTTCTATCTCCGCCTTTAGAGCCTCCCTGTTTTCGTAATGATTGAGGGAGCCTGTGATTACAAAGGTTTTCCCTGCCAGAGCCGTTCCCGCTGCCCGGAAGCTCTCGTCAAGGCGCACCTCTTTTAAGAGGTCGCTTACAATTTTTTTCTTGCTTTCCTCGGCGAAAAACCGGAGGAAAGCCTCTGCCATGATCTCCCCTATTCCGTCAATGGAAAGCAGATCCTCTTTTGTCAAGGTTTCCACCCGTTCCCATTTATTTTCGCAAAACCGAGCGATCAGCCGAGCGTTTGCGGTGCCGATATTCGGGATGCCCAGGCTGTACAAAAACCTCGCCAGGTCTGTATTTCTGGCATTTTCCACGGAATTTTTCAGGTTTTCAAAGGATTTCTCGCCGAAGCCCTCCATCCCTATGATTTCCTCTTTGTACTTTTCCACATGGAAAATATCCGAAAGTTCCTTTATAAATCCCCGGGCGATGAGTTTTTCGATGGTCATTTCCGAAAGGCCCTCGATGTTCATGGCATCTCTGGACACAAAATGGGTAAAGCTCTTGATCTGCTTTGCAAGACATTCCGGATTCGGGCATACAAGGGTTTCCACGCCGTTATCAGCCTTTATCTGCGTAAGGGCTCCGCATACCGGACATTTTTTCGGAATTTCAATATTGTTTGAACCGGTAATGTCCTCGGCAATCTGAGGAATGATCATATTTGCCTTGTAGACCGTGATTCTGTCACCGATTCCGAGCCCCAGCTCCCGCATGACGCTGATATTGTGTACCGAAGCACGGCTCACCGTGGTACCTTCAAGCTCTACGGGCTCAAAGATGGCAACCGGATTGATAAGCCCCGTCCTGGAAGCGCTCCACTCGATTTCCGTAAGGGTAGTTCCCTTTATTTCGTCCTGCCATTTAAACGCGATGGAATCCCGTGGAAATTTCGCCGTTTCTCCGAGGGAACGGCCGTATTCTATGTCATCGTAGCTCAAAACCAGCCCGTCCGATGGGATGGGATTAGTTGGGATTTTTGCCTCAAAATCCGCTACCGCCGCCGGAAGGATATCAGCTGTGACCTTCGTATGCTCCACCACCTGAAATCCCCGCCGGCAAAGCCAGTCAAACTGCCGGCTGCTGGCGGTAAATTCCACATTTTCCGCCGATACAAGGGCGAAAGCGAAAAACTGCACATGCCTCTTTGCGGTAATTTCATTGCTAAGCTGGCGCACGGAGCCTGCGCAAAGGTTTCTCGGATTCTTGTATTTTGCCCCCTCATCGGTGATTTCATCGTTTATCTTCTCAAAGTCCGCGTAGGAAATAACCGCCTCCCCTCTGATGATGAGCTTCCCCTTGAAATCTATCGTCAGCGGCAGGTTCTCGAAAGTTCTGGCATTCGCCGTAATAACTTCGCCGATTTCTCCGTTTCCCCGGGTTACCGCCTTTTCAAGTTTGCCATTTTCGTATGTCAATACAACGGTTAAGCCGTCTAATTTCCAGGAAAGCACCCCGAGCTTATCTCCGAGCCATGAGGCGAGCTGGGAAACATCCTTGGTTTTGTCCAGGGAAAGCATTTTCTTTGGGTGCTTTTCCTTTGGAAGGTCAGAAAGCACCTCGTAACCTACCCGGACGGTGGGACTGCCGGAAAGAGTGATTCCGGTCTTTTTTTCCAGTTCCGTAAGCTCATCGTAAAGCCTGTCATATTCGTAGTTTGACATGATTTCTCTGCTTTCCTGATAATATGCCTTCGCCGCTTCGTTAAGCAGCCCAATGAGTTCCTTCATTCTTTCCATTTATGCTTCTCCATTGTTTCTCATACTTTTATAATTTTTTCAAAGGTGCGATGCCCTTTGCCATTTTTTTGCGCCCCGCTTCGTCGAAAATAATCGTGAGGGTTTTCTCATCGGTTTCGATTACTAAGCCGCTTCCGAATTTCCCGTGGAAAACCCGATCCCCAACCGCAAAGTTTTCGCCGCCGGCGCCCCTTGCTCTTTCTTTCGCTGCTCTTTTTGCATATTTTAAAGGGTCGTAGGAGTTAGGGTTTTCGCGGGTTTTGCCTCCAAAGGGCGAGAAAGCTGCCGCCCCGAAGCCATCGAAGCTGCCTGTGCCCACTCCGGCTCTGTTTTCGGTTCTTCTTCCCGCAACAAAAACCGTGTCGCCGGCTTCGTCCAGCAGCCTTCTGTCAATTTCTCTAAGGAATATGGACTCCCGTGTATAATCGCCGTGGCCGTACATGACTCTGTAGGCTGCGCTGGTGAGGAAAAGCCGTTCCTGAGCTCTTGTCATGCCTACATAACAAAGCCTGCGTTCTTCTTCCATGGCGGCTTCGGAATCCATTGCCCTGTGACCCGGAAACAGCCCGTCTTCCAGTCCCGGCAGGAATACCACCGGAAACTCCAATCCCTTGGCGCTGTGCATGGTCATCAATGTAACCTTTCCCGCAGCCTCGTCATATTTGTCTGCATCGCTGTCCGTGGCTACTTTTTCCAGAAATTCTTCAAGGCTGGCTGCCTCGCCTGCCTTTGCCTTTTCTTCCTCGTAATCGTAAATAAACGATTTGAAGTCCATCAGGTTCTCGATTCTGCTCTCCGCCTCTTGGGTTTTCTCGTCTTCCAAGGCTTTCATATAGCCCGTCCGCACCAATAAATTATCGTATATGTCCGAAACTCTGAGGTTTTCTTTTTCCTGTCTGCAAAGCAGGAGCACCTCCATCATCTGCCGCACCGGTTCTACCGCCCTTGAAGGCAGACTGCGCAAAATTTCGCCGTCGGTGAGGGTGTCAAACAGGGATTCGCCTCTTACCTGCGCCAGAGCCTCCAGCTTTCCCAGTGTCGTTGCTCCGATTCCCCGTTTCGGTTCGTTTATTATGCGCTTCAGCGCCAGATCGTCCGCAGGGTTTGCTACCAATCTCATGTAGCATATCATGTCTTTGGTTTCCTTGCGATCGTAAAAGCTGAACCCGGACAAAATCTGGTATGGGATCCCCCGCCTTTTAAGCGCGTCTTCAAAGAGCCTTGACTGGGCATTTGTTCTGTACAGAATGGCAAAATCATCGTAACTGCGGCTTCTTCCCTTCAAGAGGTCGATTTCCTGGGCGATATAATGGGCCTCTTCCTTGTCGCTGTCACATCGTCTATATACGATTTTCTCTCCTTCCTCCTTTGAAGTCCAGAGCTTCTTTTGTTTTCTGCCTCGGTTATTTTTGATTACGGAATGAGCCGCCGCCAAGATGTTGCCGTAGGAGCGGTAGTTTTGTTCCAGCT
>CAVJCN010000127.1:0-5704 GCA_963647945.1 Absicoccus sp.
TTTCGGACAAAAAACTCAGCGTTTTCTCATATTATGTATGGGTTCTTGGATTGATTGTTGTCATTTACGGGATAGTAGCGTAAAAACAAAAGAGGTAAAAGATGGCTGATACGAAAAGAGGACCGGGCAGACCCCCGGGCTCAAAAAACAAAAAAACAGAGAAAGCGGACAAGGCAAATAAAACTACCCAGACCTCCAAGGCGAAGGAAAAAGCCATGGAGATTCAGGCTAAGAAAAAGGCGGACAAGCGGGTAATCGACGAAATTTGGGCGATTATTGCCATTGCCATCGGCGCATTTCTTGTGGTTGCCACATTTACAGACGGCGCAGGCAAGGTAGGCGAGGCGATCGGGCTGGCGCTCAAAGGGGTGTTCGGGTTCATGGCTTACATATTGCCGTTCTATCTTGTGATATTCGGAATCCTGCTCTTTGCAAGGAAAACGAGCCATTTTTCCGTAAAAACCATCATACTTTTGTTTGTAATTTTGCTTATGTTTGCAACGATGAACTCCGTAAGATTTGTGGACACCGAAAAATTAACCCTTTCATGGGAAATCATGAAGGGCTTTTATGCCACCGGAGTGAAGCTGACCAGCGGCGGTTTCCTCGGAATGATACTTGCCACGCTGCTGATAAAGGGCTTCGGAGTCGCGGGCTGCTGGATATTTACCCTTGTGGTGACATTTATCAGTCTGCTCCTCATCATCAACACACCGGTATCGCGGTTTTTCGAGAAAATTTCAGATAAAATCGAAGAAAGAAAGCTGATAAAGGAACACGCTCACTTGGATATGACAACAGAGGACGAGCAGGGAGTACAGGTTGCCATGAGGCCGGAAATAGTCATCAAACAGTCGAATCCGGCACCTGAAAACACCTCGGAACCCGAGCCGCCGACCCGTACGCAGCCTCAGACTCAGACTGCACAGCCCAAGTATACTCCCCTTTCGGAGAGCTTGCAGAACGCTGACCCTCCGGAAGTACATAACGAAAAGAAATCAAATAACTTGCTTAAATACATGAAAGACGACGCGCTCTTTGGAAGAGGAAACAGCGGAACCTTCGGTCTGGAGGAGGGGCGAAAGACGGAAAGCGGCTTTGGCCTTGAACCCGCGGAATCCGCGGCAAATGCAGGGGCGGCGAGCCTTGGCGCAAGCGTAGCCGGTGCAGCCGGCGCAACTCCTGCGGCTGCCAACGTCGAAAAGCTGACGAACAAAGAGGCTAAGGAAGCCATGCTCACCGCAGAGGAAATCAATAAGTCCCAGACTCCCGAAAAATACAAGAAACCGCCGGTGAGCCTTCTGGAAAAACCTACCGCGGGGGGAAGGACTCCAACGGGGCTGCTTCAACAAAAAGCACTGAAACTGGAAGAAACTCTCAGAAACTTTCATGTTGACGCGAGAGTAATACAGGTAACTCAGGGCCCTACGGTGACGAGATACGAGATTCAACCTGCCGTGGGGGTAAAGGTAAGCAGCATCGTAAGACTTGCAGATGATATAGCCCTGAACCTCGAAGCAAAATCCATCAGAATCGAAGCACCGATTCCGGGGAAAGCGGCGGTGGGCATCGAAGTGGAAAACGAATCCGTTACCATGGTGCGACTTCGGGAGATCATCGATTCCGATGCATTTAAACGGAGCAAATCAAAAATCACCTTTGCCGTGGGAAAAGATATTAGCGGAAACGCCATTGTTGCAGACCTTAAATCCATGCCCCATCTGCTCATTGCAGGTTCAACGGGCTCGGGAAAATCCGTGTGTATCAACAGCATCATCACCAGCTTTATCTACAAGGCAAACCCCGATGAGGTGAAGCTGATCCTCATAGACCCTAAGGTGGTGGAACTGGGCAATTACAACGGTATTCCTCACCTGATGATTCCGGTGGTAACAGACCCGTCCAAGGCAGCGGCGGCACTTAACTGGGCGGTGGCGGAAATGACCGACAGATACAAAAAATTCGCCGAAGAAGGAGTCCGGGATTTGGAATCTTTCAACGAATCGGTTATGGCAAACGACGAGAAAGAAAGGGTCATGCCGCAGGTGGTAATCATCATAGACGAGCTTGCAGACCTTATGATGGCGGCGCCGTCCCAGATCGAAGAGTCAATTTGCAGGCTGGCGCAGATGGCAAGAGCCGCGGGAATGCATTTGATCGTTGCAACCCAAAGACCCTCTGTTGATGTAATTACAGGGGTTATTAAGGCAAACATTCCGTCTCGGATTGCCTTTGCCGTTTCCTCTCAGGTGGACTCCAGAACCATTCTCGATATGCAGGGGGCGGAAAAACTCGTGGGAAAAGGGGATATGCTCTTTAATCCTATGGGAATGGGAAAACCCATAAGAGTTCAGGGCACCTTCGTTTCGGATACGGAAGTCCACAAGGTCATAGAATATGTCAAGGGACAGGTTGAAAAGACCGAATATAACGAGGATGTGCTTAGCAGAATCGAAAGAAGCAATGTTCAGGACAGCCCTGAGGATACGGATGAGCTTCTTCCCGATGCCATCGACCTTGTGATAAACAGCGGACAGGCTTCGGTTTCCATGCTTCAAAGACGGTTTAGGATCGGATACAACAGGGCCGCGAGGATCGTGGATATGATGGAAGCCAGAGGAATCATAGGCCCCCAAGACGGAAGCCGCCCAAGACAGGTACTTATGACCCAGGAGGAATTTGAGGGGCTTGAAAATGAATTAAATTCAGATACATCAGATACAAAGGAAAATTAACATATGAAAATATTTATTGATACACTGGGATGCCCCAAAAATTTCAACGATACCCAAACCGCGAAGGGCTTTCTGGAAAAGGCGGGATATGAAACGGCGGAAAGTCCGGAGGAAGCAGACGCGATAATCATCAACACCTGCGGATTTATCAACGATGCAAAAAAAGAGTCCATTGAGCGAATCTTCGATTACTGCGCTTACAAGGATATGGGCAAGAAGATCATCGTTTCCGGATGCCTTTCCCAAAGATACGGCAGCGAACTCTTTGAGGAAATGCCGGAGGTGGACTGTTTCGTAGGAGTAAACGAGTACGAAAAGCTACCGGAAATATTGAAAACACTGGATAGACGGTCAAAACACATCTCGGATTCCTACGGGGAGGTTTTGCCGAAGCTTTGCAGGAAGCTTGACGATAATTGTTTTTCGTCAACCATAAAAATAGCCGAGGGCTGTAACAACAAATGCGCATATTGCGTGATCCCTTCAATCCGCGGAGGATACAGGAGCAAAACCGAAGAAGATATTCTTGCGGAGGCGGAGGAACTGGCAAAGGCGGGCTGCAAGGAGCTGATACTGATTGCTCAGGATGTTACCAATTACGGCGTTGACATTTATGGGGAATACAGACTGCCCAAACTTCTCAGAAAACTGTGCAAAACAGAGGGGATAGAGTGGATTCGCCTCATGTATTGCTACGAAGACCGCATCACAGACGAGCTTATGGAGGTTATGGCGACGGAGCCGAAGATTTGCAAATACATCGACATTCCGATTCAGCATTCCTCCGATGCGGTGCTAAAGGCCATGCGCCGCCGATCAACGGAAGCTTCCATTAAAGAAACCATTTCAAAACTGCGGGAAAGAGTTCCGGATATTCACATTAGAACCACCCTCATCGTAGGCTTTCCGGGGGAAACAAAGGAAGATTACGAAAAGCTGCTGGATTTTGTTCAGGAAATGCGCTTTTCACGGCTGGGAGTTTTCGCTTATTCCCAGGAAGAAAACACCGTTGCCGGAGAAATGGAAAATCAGATCGATGAGGAAATAAAATCGGAAAGACTGGACGGAATCATGCGCCGGCAGCTTGAAATTTCCCTTGAGCTGAACAGAGAAAAAATCGGCAAGACACTTAAAGTTTTGGTGGAGGAAAAGGACGAAGACGGAAGCTATATCGGACGAAGCGAGTTTGACGCGCCGGAAATCGACAATTCCGTTTTGTTCACTTCGGACAGAGAGCTGAAGGCAGGGGATATGGTGAATGTTTTGATAGAAGACGCTTTTGATTATGATTTAGTGGGTAGGGAGGTATAGATTATGAATTTACCTAATAAGCTGACGGTTGGCAGAGTCATTGCGGTGCCGTTTTTCATTGCCTTTTATATGCTTGGCTGGCATATTGCGGCATTTGTTATTTTCGTTGGGGCTTCCTTTACGGATATGCTGGACGGCAAGATTGCCAGAAAAAACAATCTTGTGACCAACTTCGGCAAGATCATGGATCCCCTTGCGGATAAAATTCTGGTTTACTCGGCCTTTTGCCTCTTGATACCGGAATATGTGCCGAGCTGGATGCTCATTATCATTTTAGCCCGTGAGTTTACCGTTGCGGGAATGCGAACGGTGGCGGCCTCGGAGGGAATCGTTATCGCCGCGGGAATGAGCGGAAAAATTAAGACGGTTTTACAGATGATCGCAGTGCCTATGCTTCTTCTTTTGCCGGCATTTGAACTGGTGGGGTACGCATTCTACACGCCTTTTTACTATATTTCCTACGCTTTCCTGTGGGCAAGCCTTATAATGACGGTGTATTCAGGCGTTGAATATGTGGTGAAAAACAAAGGAGTGTTCAGACAGTAATGAAAACTGCGATTTTAACGGTAGGAACAGAAATATTATTCGGACAGGTGGTAAATACAAATGCGGCCTTTCTTTCCCGGGAGCTTCAGGACATCGGCTATGATGTCATGTACCATTATACGGTGGGGGACAACCCCAAAAGGCTCAAGGACTTGATTTCGCTGGCTTACAGAGATTGCGACCTGATTATAACAACCGGAGGACTGGGGCCTACACAGGACGATTTGACCAAAGAGATCATTTCGGAGTATTTTGAAGAAAAACTTATGTGCCGCCGGGAGGTTTTGTCTTGGCTCAAAAACACTTTCAGCCGCGCAGGCTATAAGTGGACGGAAAATAACGAAAAGCAGGCATATTTCCCGGAAAATGCCGTAATTCTCGACAACCCAAAGGGAACCGCCCCGGGATTTTTGCTGGAAAAGAACGGAAAAACCATTGCCGCACTGCCTGGGCCGCCACGGGAAATGACTCAGATGTGGGAAGAGCAGCTGAAACCGCGACTTGTGGCAAAGCAGGACTGCGTAATATATTATAGGATCGTGAGAACCTTTGCCTTGGGCGAATCAACCATGGAAACAAAGCTCTTGCCCCTGATAAACGGTCAGACCGACCCCACCATTGCCACCTACGCAAAGGAGGGAGAGTGTTCCCTTCGGATAACTTCTAAGCGAAAGACCCTTGCAGAGGCGCAAAATGCCGTGGAGAAGATGCTTTCAAAGGTTTACGAAATTATAGGCGATTATATCTACAGCACAAATGACGAAGACCTTATCGATGTGGTGGGAAAAATTCTCATAGCAAAGGGAATCACGATTTCCTGCTGCGAGTCCTGTACCGGCGGACTCCTTGCAAAATCACTTACCGATATTGCGGGAATTTCCAAGGTATTTGACAGGGGACTTGCCACCTATTCATGGAAAGCAAAAATGGATGAGCTGGGAGTAAAACCGGAAACTTTGGAAAAGTATACCGCCGAGAGTCCCGAAGTAGCAAGAGAAATGGCAGAGGGACTGCGAAAAAAGACCGGCTCCGACATATGCATTTCCATAACCGGCGTAGCGGGACCGGAAGATATTGACGAGGCAAGGCCGGCGGGGCTAGCATATATCGGC
>CAVJCN010000128.1:0-5691 GCA_963647945.1 Absicoccus sp.
TATTGTAGACATTCTGGCTGTTGTACTTGCCGCCGACGGTTTCCCGCATACAGACGAATTGCCCCGCTTGGGTGATTACGGCGCGCACGTCGCCGCCGCCACTGACCCGCGCAAATTCTCCCTCCGTTGCCCGGGCGCGGTTCATAATAACCGTCGCCACCGCCTGCATACCCTCGGTTCCCTCGCCGCCTGCCTCGCATTGAATAAGTCGGGCAAACAATTCCCTCGTATCAAGTCCCATAGAATCACCTCCGCAAACTATACCAGTATATGCAGGGAAGGGCGTTTCGGTTACAAAAAACCTCCGAGACCGATGAGGGTACCCGGAGGTTTTGCTTACAATATGTTTTTCGAATTTCCCGGCGAAATTATTTCGCTTTGAGCTTATCAACTTCTGCGAAGTGTTCTTTCGTGAGCTTAAATACTACCGGCGAAAGAGCAAACAACGCGATGAAGTTCGGAATAGCCATAAGGCCGTTGAATGTGTCCGCAATATCCCATACGGCATCGATTGGGCTTACGCAGCCGACAACGATGACGATACAGAAAATAATCTGGTAAGGCAGTACCGCTTTCATGCCGAAAAGGTACTGGATGCAACGGGTTCCGTACAGCGACCAGCCCAGGATCGTTGAATAGGCGAACATCATCAAAGCAAGAGCTACGAAAACTGCGGAGAGCTTATCGCCCCAAATGGTGCTGAATGCCGAGGTTATAAGCTCGCTGCCCGGCTTTTCGCCGAATGTGATGTCAACGCCGCTGATGATGATAGTCAGCGCTGTAAGGGAGCAAATAACGATTGTATCAACGAATACTTCAAAAATTCCGAATACGCCTTGCTGTACAGGGCCCTCGCAGTTTGCCGCAGCGTGGGCGATAGGGGCAGAACCAAGACCTGCTTCGTTAGAGAAAGCGGATCTTCTAAGACCCCAGACAATGGCATTTTTCAGCAAAATACCGCTGCCTGCGCCAACAACTGCCTGCGGATTGAAGGCAGCTACGAAAATCTTGCGAAGAGCTTCACCCAGCATTGAAATATTTCCGAAGATAACTACCAGTGTAAATACGATGTAAACGATACTCATTACAGGAACCAGCTTTTCGGTAACGGAGCCGATACGCTTGATTCCGCCAAGGAGAACCGCCGCCGTAAGAACAGCCATTGCGATACCGATAACCCAGTCAACTGCAGCAGCGTCAGCGAAGGACGGATTGAATGCCGCAACCGCTCCCTTGATGGAGCCGTTGATGGAATTTGCCTGGGACATATTGCCGATACCAAAAGATGCCAATGTGGCAAAGACACAGAAGAGAACCGCAAGCCAAGCCCATTTCTGTCCAAGACCGTTCTTTATGTAGTACATAGGGCCGCCAACCCAGTCGCCCTTTGCGTCCTTTTCACGATAGCGGATGGAAAGTGTAACCTCAGCGTACTTGATAACCATGCCAAGAAGCGCCGCCATCCAGAGCCAGAAAATCGCGCCGTAACCGCCAAGGGCAATGGCCTGGGAAGTTCCTACGATATTTCCTGTGCCGACGGTTCCTGCAAGTGCCGTGCAAACCGCCTGAAGAGGAGTAACTTCGCCTTCTCCTGCGTCACTCTTTTTGAAAATCTTGCCGAAGGTGTTTTTCATCGTGTATCCGAATCTGCGGAATTGCACGCCTCCGGAACAAATCGTGTAATACAGCCCTCCCACGAATACGCAAGGGAGCAGTATGTAAATCCAAGCGACCGTATTCAGTGGGCCTGTTATAAAGTTGTATAAAGCCTGCATTTTGTTTCCTCTCTTTCTTCTCTTGATAATTTTAATAATTCCAAATTGAATATAAATGCCGGAAAAAGCGGTGACAAAAGGAATAAAAAAGAGGCGAGCCTTCCGGAAAGACTGCCTCTGGTATTTGCAAATATTCGTCAATCGCCTGCAATAAACTTAAAAAAATAAAAGCGAAAAATCCTAAATCATGGGAATATCGTTTTCTGTCCTTTTGCCTGAGAGATTGGCGAGTATCGCCTTGCACCTTCGGCCCCCACAATATGCGGGTGTCTCCAGAATGCTATCCCTTTACAGTCCTCACCGCCGGACGCGCCGCAAAAGGGCACCGACGGAACCTGAGAGTTTTACTCCTTCGGTAGGTCAAACCTTTTCCTGCAAAGTTCATCTAGCATATTCAATTTACGCCGCAAAAGCCATCGCCCTTGCAACAATAGAATGATTATACACAAGCCGTAAATAAAAATCAAGGGGTTTCACAAAAATGTTGTATAAAAATCAGTACAAAACAGTATAACTCTAAAACATATCTGACAATGTAGTTCTGAATCCGCCATCATCCACGCTAGGAACGGATTTTTTTCCTGTAAAACATCAGCGCAAGGAGCAGCGCGCAGGTTTCAGAAGCGCCCGCGGCAGTCCAGATTCCGGATTCCCCGAAGAAAAATCCAAAGACAAGGACGAAAATCGATGTAAAAATAACCCCGCGCCCTATGGAAATGCTCATGGCAGGCTTTGGCAGTTCAAGGGCAGTGAAATAGCCCATCAGCGTGATTACCGCTCCAAGCGGCAGGAAAGCAGGGGAGTAAAGCCGAAAGGCACGAACTCCCGCATCGAACAGCGCAGAATTTGCATGGCTGTTGATGTAAATGGCAACGATTGGATTAGGGCAGAACATACCGATGGCAAAGGCAAGGAGCGAGCAAGCCCCTGCGCAGCAGAGAGCAAGCCGGAAGATATATCGGCAAAATGCCGGCTTTTCCTTGCCGTAGTAATAACTTATCAGTGGCTGCGTGCCTTGGTTGATCCCCATCATGGTCATCAGCACCAACTGGGCGAAGTAGGAAATGACGGTATAAATTACGATGCCGTCGTTGCCTGATATGCCAAGAAGAACTTTGTTGAAAACGAAAATGCAAATTGCCACCGAAAGCTCTGTCATACAGTCAGCGACTCCCATTTTGATTCGCAGGAAAGCCTCTTTCAAGTCCTTTAGACCGATCCTTACGAAGGAAAAACCGGATTTCTTTGAAAGAAAATGGCGGAAGTAGACGCTGAACTGAATCACTTGGGAAAGCCCCGTTGCGATTGCGGCACCTGCAACGCCCCAGCGGAATACCAGCACAAAAACCGCGTCAAGGACGATATTGCAAAGAGCTGCCCCACAGCAGGTTTTGATGGCAAGTTGTGGGAAACCGTCTGCTTTTACCAGCACCTCCAGGTTATAGGCGGTCATGTAAAAGGGCACGAACATTACGATGATGCCTAGGTAACTTTTTACATAATCGATGGTTTCATCGGTGGCACCGAGAAATATTGCCAGCCTGCCAAGACAGAGCATTATGCATATCGCGGCAATTATACCAACTCCGGCAATTGCAATTACACCGCCGGTAAAAACCCTGTTTGCGCTCTCTGCGTCGCCGCGACCTTTGCAAATAGAGGCTCTGGTGCTTGCTGACACCGCAAAGAGTATTCCGCAGGCAAAGGCAGCGTTCACAACCGGCATGGAAAGGTTCACCGCAGCCAGCGCGGCTTCCCCAACGCCCCGGGCGACGAAAATGCCATCGACCATGGTATATATCGTATAGACCCACATTGCCGCCACCGATGGCAATACATAATGTAAGAATTTCGATCGGATATATGCTTTTTTTAAGTTTGTCATGATTATCACCTCATAAACAGCATAAACCTTGGTATAATACCAAGGTCAAGAGGGATTTTTCTTTTTTTTAGGAAAAATTTGTGATATGATTTTGGGAGAGAGGCGACACTCGGCGGAAAAGGGCGGCGCGGCAGAAAACGGCAGTATGGAAACGGTGAAACGACAGAAAACAGCGGGGCGGGGCGGCGCGACCCCGCGGCGGCAGGCTTTCGGGCCGCGGGGTCGCAGGAAAGGAGCGAGTCATGAAGGAGTATTACAAAATCGGTGAAATTTCAAAACTATATAATATAGGTACGGACTCGCTCCGTTACTATGAGGACTTGGGAGTCCTCAAGCCGCGCCGGGACGAAAACGGCTACCGAATGTACAGCATAGGCGACATACGAACCCTGAACATTTTGCGGGAACTTCGGAGCATAGGGTTTTCCATAAAAGAAATCAAGGAACATCTAAAAAACTACGATGTCGCCCAGACCTTAGATATGTTCGCGGAAGCCACAGAAAGAATCAACCAAAGGCAGGAAGAGCTGGAACAGATAAAACGCAATGTTCTGGAGCGAATCGAAGAGCTAAACTATTATCTTCGGGAAAAGAATACCCATGAGAGCATCTCCCTGCGAAAGTTTCCGGAGCGACACATACTCAAACTCAGCGAAAAGGCTATAAGGGACGACAACTTTGACTTTATCCTGAAAAAACTCCAGTCCGAATACGAAGACCAGCTTTACATCGTAGGAAACGGCGAAATCGGCTCCCTCATAGACGGCAAATATCTGATGGATGGGGGATACGGACGGTACGAAGCGGCATTTTACATAGTAGCCCCCGGAGAGGAGTTTGACGCACAGCTTCCGGCGGGAGAATATCTTTGCATGACGGTAAAAGGCGGTTATGATAAAATGCGCAGGGAGTGGGAAAAACTGTTTGATTATGCGAAGAGAGAGGGTCTGAGGCTGCAGGGAAGCGGCGTGGAACTTTACCTAATAGACGACCACGATACCAACAAAGAAAGCGAATTTTTAAGTGAGCTGCAAATAGCTGTATCACGAGATTAAAAATGGGCCGGAAAGTAAGCAGCCGGCAAACCCCGGGACAATACCGCGGGCAAAACTGTTGGTAAAATGCAGGCAGGATAGGCTTATTCGCGGCTTCCGGGCTTGGGCAGGCTCCATCTGTAGTGGGAGGCAAGCAGACGGATCACAACGATGAGAATCGCTCCTGAAAGCATCGCCACATAGCCGTTGGTGTGCGGCAGGAGCAGGCAAAACAGAAGCGCACCGGCGATTGAAGCCGTGGCATAAATATGTCGCACGAATATGTATGGCATATCTCCTGCCATCACATCCCGGAGAAGTCCGCCGCCGACTCCGGTGATGACTCCTACAAAGACAGCGAGGAAAACGGTGGGACTGTCCGAAACTTCGTAGGCGCGCATAGCCCCCGAAACCGTAAAAATCCCAAGTCCTATGGAATCGGCTACGAGCATTACAAGGCTGCTGCGTTCAAGAAGCCCCCGCACCTGAGGAATAAAAACCACGAGGCAGGTGACGAAAGCTGTAAGTGCATAAATCGGATTTTGAAACATTGCCGGGGGAAAGGCTCCAAGAATTATATCTCTGATGATTCCGCCACCCACTGCAACGGTAAGCGCCAGCACAAAAGCACCGAAAATATCCATCTGTTTCCTTATCCCTGTCATAGCTCCCGAAACGGCAAAAGCCGCCGCGCCTATAAGCTCTAACACTAAAATAAAAATGTCCATATATTCACCCGTAAATCATATTTGTAAATCCGCGCCATTCGCGCCGGAAATTCACACCGAAATTCGCGTTGAAAATTTACACTGTGAAATTGTGCTAAAAATCGAACCGTAAAAATTGTACCGCCGAAAACCGGTAAAGTCAAATAGAAATTGTGAGCAGGCAGCAACAAAATTGCTGAAAAATTGCGGGAAAATTGCAGACAAAAATTATGAGTGGGCAGCTTCGGCTGCCTGTTTTGCATATATGGAATTTGGGCATCCAAACTTTC
>CAVJCN010000129.1:0-1348 GCA_963647945.1 Absicoccus sp.
CAACCGCAGTGTGTACTCACTGCTTCGTTATGGCAGGCAGGGTGCTAAAGATGATCAAGGACACCGCCAGACCGTTCATTACATCGACTGGGATGATATAGGTCAGAATGATTTTTCCGTGGCGGAGGAGGTATCCGTTCTGCGTCTTGACAAGGCAACAAGGAAACGTCCCGATGTAGTGCTTTATATCAATGGAATCGCTCTCGGAGTGTTTGAACTGAAGAGCTCTTATGTCAGTACAGGTAAGGGAATCCGCCAGCTTTTGCAGAATCAAAAGCGTGAAAACATCTTGAACTTCTTTAGCACGGCACAATTTCTCTTCGCAGGCAATGAAGCAGAGGGGCTGTTCTACGGCACAATCAATACACCAGAGAAATATTATCTCAAATGGAAAGAGGATAAGAAAGCCACCGATGACCTTTCAGCTGAAATAAAGCTGCTACAGGTCAAGGAAATCAATCGTCTGCGTGACGGCGTGGTATCACTCTGCCAGAAGGAGAGGTTTCTTTCTCTCGTGCATGACTTTGTGATTTATGATGCTGGCATTAAAAAGGTTACGCGCCATAACCAGTATTTTGCGAACATCGCTGCTCGCAAACGCATTCGGGATGGTGAGGGCGGCATCATCTGGAATACGCAAGGTTCCGGCAAGTCGCTCATTATGGTATGGCTCACTAAGTGGATTATCGAGAACATTAACGACAGCCGCGTGGTAATCATCACCGACCGGGACGAACTTGACGATCAGATTGAGAGCCTCTTTGTTGATGTGGAAGAAAAAGTGCGCAGGGCAAAAAGCTGTGCTGATTTGCGTTCCATCCTGGATAAAAACGAGGACGCTATAGTTTGCTCCCTCATTCACAAGTACGGACATAACGCTGGAAGCCAGTCAGATATCGATCAGTACCGAAAGGAATTGCTGAAAGACCTGCCGAAGGACTTCAAGGCGAAAGGCAACATCATCGCCTTTATTGACGAATGTCACCGCACTAATTCCGGTAAGCTGCACGAAGCTGTGAAGGTGCTGATGCCGGATGCAGTTTTGATTGGATTTACCGGGACGCCGCTTCTTAAGACAGACAAGAAATCAAGCATTGAAACATTTGGCACATATATTCATACCTACAAGTTTGATGAAGGCGTGGCTGACGGTGTGGTTCTTGACCTTCGATATGAAGCAAGGGACGTAGATCAAGATCTATCCAGTCAGGATAAGGTCGATTTGTGGTTTGAGAATAAAACACATGGCTTGACCGAGCGTGCAAAACAACAGCTAAAGCAAAGCTGGACTTCTATAAATAAGTTATACAGTGCTAAGCAGAGATTAGAAAAGATAGCATCAGATATT
>CAVJCN010000129.1:1358-5675 GCA_963647945.1 Absicoccus sp.
GATATTGTATTTGATATGAGCCTTAAACCAAGACTTAAGGACGATCGTGGGACGGCTATGCTCGTAGCGGGCAGCATCTATGAAGCCTGCAGGTATTGGGAGATATTCATGAGCATGGGCTTCACCAAATGTGCTATTGTGACATCCTACGCACCTACTACGCAGAGCGTCAGAACAGCTACCTCTGATCTGTCGCAGGAAAGCGAAGAAGAATATAAGAAGAAAATATACGAGAGGATGCTTGGAGATGAGAAACTTGCTGAGTTTGAAAAGCGTGTCAAAGAGCAATTCAAGGATGAGCCGGCGCAGATGAAACTGCTGATCGTGGTGGACAAGCTGCTGACTGGCTTTGACGCTCCGAGTGCGACCTATCTGTATATCGACAAATCCATGCGTGACCATGATTTGTTCCAAGCTATCTGCCGTGTCAACAGACCGGATGGCGAGGATAAGGATTACGGATACATTGTGGATTATATGGACTTGTTCCGCAATGTTCAGCTTGCCGTTGCCGACTACACCTCAGAGGCGTTTGACGGCTATGACAAGGAAGATGTCGAGGGTCTTATCAAGAATCGCTATGATGAGGCAAAATCTGAACTGGAAGGAACGCTCGCTTCGCTGGAAGCATTGATTGAAAATGTGCCTGCTCCGCAGGCTGATACCGATTTTATCGAATACTTCTGTGGCGAGGACAGCGAGGACGATGAAAAGACCGCGCGGAGGGATACTCTCTACGCTCTTACGGCATCTCTTTCTCGTTCTTTTGCGAACTGCTGTGACCGCTTGGTAGCGGATTATGGTTATTCTGAGGATGATGTAAATCATCTGCGAAGTGAGATATCCGGTTACAATAAAATAAAGGAAATGATAAAGCTGGCAAGCTGTGACTATATTGATCTAAAACCTTATGAAGTGGATATGAGGTATATTCTGGATACATATATCCGTGCCGAGGATACCCGGGTTGTCAGCGAACTTGGCAATATGTCCATCGTGGAACTTCTCCTACAGGGCAAGACTACCACGCCTGTTGATCTGGTAAAAGACCTGCCTGGTAATGACGAGGCGAAGGCGGAAACAATTGACAACAACCTGCAGCATGAGATCGTGAAGAAAATGAGTTCCAACAGCGTGTATTACGGAAAACTGTCGGAAATGCTCAAGAAAATCATTATGCAGCGCAAAGTAGAAGCGATGAGCTATGAGGAATACCTGCGCCAAGTTGTGGAACTGGCTGAAGCAATTCTGCACCCTGAAGAAAGTGGCAGCTATCCGGATGAAATTAAAGATAGTGCTGCAAGACGTGCTCTCTATGATTATTTTGATGAGAATGTTGAACTGACAATTGATGTGGACGGCGCTATAAGAATTTCGATCCAGCCAGACTGGAAGAGAAACTTCCAAAAGCAGCAGAAAATAAGACTTGCTATTTATCAGAAGTTATTGCTTCATATGTATGCCGAAGACAGAGCTACCGAGGAAACAAATAATGTCTTCGATATTGCACAAAGGCAGGAAGAATACGATGCATAACGAGGTAATAACAATTGGGGGATTACAGATAGAGATCATCAAGAAGAAAAATCTGAAAAATCTATATATCCGCGTAAATCCCCCAGAAGGAAATGTAACTGTCAGTACGCCGATAGAGCTATCGAACGAGGATATAAAGCTTTTTGTACTTAGAAAACTGCCGGAAATCACAAAGGTCAGAGACAGAATGATCTCGCAGGAAAGGCAGAGCAAGCGGGAATATGTATCTGGCGAGGCTCACTACCTATGGGGAAAGCCGTACCGCCTGCAGGTTGTTTATGAGGGAACGCAACATAAGATTATAAAATCTTCTACGAAGATAATTATGACCGTGCCTGAAGGAACAAATGCCGAGGCAAAAGAAAGACTGCTTACTGAGTGGTACAGACAGGAACTAAAGCGTGTGCTGGAGTCTGTGGTTATCGGATGTGAAAAAAAGACAGGTATTCATGCAGAAGAATTTCGCATAAAAAACATGAGGACACGGTGGGGAACTTGTAACATAGAAAAACGCAGGATATGGATCAATCTTCAGCTTGCCAAGAAACCGATGGAATGCCTGGAATATGTGGTAATACATGAATTGGTACACCTGAAGGAAAAGAACCATACACATAGGTTCCATGCGCTTGTCGAGGAATATTGTCCAACATGGCGTGATGCAAAGAAGGTGCTTGCCACTATGCCGCTGGACTACATGAAAAAAGGAGAGACGGATACGGATGACAAACAAACCGACATCGAGCGATATCTTTGATATAAATAAGAAATCAGGAGCCTTGATTCTTGGAAAGAACCGCCTTGATGATTATGCAACTAAATATCTCACAAAGCATTGCAAAAAGGCTCTTGAAACGCCGATGCCGTTGCCCGTAGATGAAATATTACAAAAAGCTAATCTCACGGTCAAGGAAGCGTCTCTGTCCCGCAATCTTGATATCTTCGGTTGTTGCCTGCTTCTCGATGGAGAGGTAGAAATTTATGACCATGAGAAAGGAAATTCTAAAATAGTAGCATTCCCGGCTGGAACAGTTTTGATTGATTCTGATTCTGAAGCGGTTTATGGCGAGGGAGCAAAGCGAAACACTCTCATTCATGAAGCTCTTCATTGGGAAAAAGACAAAACATATTTTGAAATACTGGCAGTGAAGAATGCTGCAGTATCGGAAAAACTATGTCCGATTATGTGCCGCCAGTCTGAAACCTTCTACGAGCCGCCGGAAGGAAAAAAGACAAAAGAAAATGAAGTGAAGTGGCTTGAGTGGCAGGCGCACCGACTGGCTCCGCGAGTGCTGATGCCGTTTGAGATGTTCAAGAATAAAGCACTTGAACTGATTGACAGCTATGAGCATCCGCAGAACGATATTATTCCGTCCTGCGACACATTGATTGAGGATTTGAGTACTTTTTTCATTGTATCACGCGTGTCTGTCAAATACCGTCTGATTGAGGTTGGGATGCTTGGTCGTATATCGGACTTCGAGGATTTTGATGCTGTCTTTGCAGAAATTAACAATAGCAAAGAACTTGTCGCGTTGACACCTGTGGAGGCGTATCAGCTATTGAGCTTGGACTCTTCTCTTCGGGAATGGGTCAGCGGCGGTCGATTTGTTTATGCTGACGGATACTTTGTGCTGGCGGATAAGAAATACATAACTGCCAGGGAAGATGGCCTGCATCTGACCGCAAAGGCAAAAAAGAACCTTGCTCAGTGTGCAATCAATATCCGAGAACAGAAATATACGACCTACCGAAATATACAGAAGGATTTTGTAGGATTTGCCGTTCTTTATAATGTGACGGGAATTGATCAGCGTATGCTGACATTCCATCCAAAATATCAGGCGAATTTCGAGTACAAAGAAGATGATGTGTATTCGGCATTTAGAGAGCATATTCTCACCTATGATGAGAATGAAGAAATTGAATTGGTTAGACGGCTGGGTGATCCGACCACAACGCTTTGTCAATGCTTGTGGTATCTGATGGAAAACAGAAAGTGGAACTACCCAGAAGCTTTTAATGAAAAAACAGGTTTGCACAAAAATTATCATGGAAAAATAAAGAACGACAAATACAATAAAATGGGTACGGATGTACTGATGGCTATTTGTGTTGCTTTACGATTAAACCTACGCATTGTAGAGAAGATATTTGATAAGTCTAATAATAAATTGGATTATTATCAAGATCCTGATAAAACATACATTCATATTTTGGAAAACATGCCAGGAATATCCCTGCAGGATTTTAATGGAATTTTAAAGCAGGCAGGAATGAAAAAATTGGGCAGCATAATAAAAGATGATCCTGATTAAAATTTTGATAACTCAGTGAGTTGGTTTGGGACCCCGAAAGGGGTCTTTTTTTTATGCCCTGAAATAAGAAAACGGCTTATTTGCAGGACTTTATGACCAACTCGTTGAGTTGGTCGTGAAAACTAAAAAAACGGTATCTTAAGTATGTACTGATGAACAGTACATTACATTCATTTACCGCTTTGTGAAAGTACTCGAGTTAAGCAGAGCGGTGGACGAAAAAAGGATGTTTTGAATAAGGAGATAACTATACTCTTTTTCAAAAATCCGAAGTCCACCGTTTTATTGTTGTACTTTCGTGAGACTACAGCCGGTGTTCTTCGGAGCATCGGCTTTCTTCGTATCCACCGTTCTGTGCAAAGCAGAAAGGATACGAAGATGTCAAAGAAAAATGAAACCAAGAAACGCAAAAGCAACTACAACGCTAACCGCGCCTGCTATCGCTCATCTGACGGTATGTATT
>CAVJCN010000130.1:0-5661 GCA_963647945.1 Absicoccus sp.
GCATTTTGCAGTGAAGGAATATAGCGGCTTTTGAGCACGCCTATTATAAAATCATTGCCCCGTGAGGATGAAACCTGAAGATATACAATATTAAGTTCGTCGTCTATTTTGTTGATGCTGAGAGGTTGCTTAAACCATGTGGTAAAACTGATGGGCGTAACATTTTCCTCTATTATATCTAAAACTTCTGACCAAATTTTTTCGTAGTTTTCCAATTTTACACCTTCTTGATTGATACCTATTTATTCTGTTTCTATTTTATAAAAAAAGTTATGCATAGGCAAGAGAGAATTGAAAAAATATTTAAAATAAAGTTATCCACAGTATAAGGATAATTTTATGAATAACTTTTGTGGATAATTTAAAAGAAAATTTACTCCCCGTAGCTGAGATTAAATTTAACAATTCGTTGACATTGCAAAATTAATAAAGTATAATATTTAAGCGTATGTGCGCATTGGAATTTAGATTCGCACAAAATAGAATTAAGAAAGGAGTCTAGTAATGAAACAGACATATCAACCAAAGAAAAGACAAAGAATGAAAGAACACGGTTTCAGAAAGAGAATGGCAACAAAGAACGGAAGAAATGTTCTTAAGAGAAGAAGAGCCAGAGGCAGAAAAAAATTAACTGCTTAATCTTACGAAACCGAACGGTTATTTAAAATGCTGAAAAAAAATGTTTTAAGGAAAAAGAGTGATTTTTCTTCTATTTATAATAAAGGAAAGTCAGTGGGTGAGCGATATGTGGTGCTGTTTTTCAGACCCAATCATTTGCCGTACAACAGAACAGGGTTTTTGGCAAGCAAAAAAGTAGGAAACAGTGTCAAAAGAAATCGGGCCAGGAGATTGATGAAAGAATCATACAGGAAATTTTCCGAGAATCTTCCGGTGGGCTATGATTTTATAATCATAGCAAGAAACACTATTTCCGGTAAGAAATGTGCGGATGTCGAAAGATCCCTTAGATCCGCTTTTAACAAAACCGGAGTGCTTAAAGATAAATGAAGATTATAGGCAACTTTTTTAAAAAGATAATGATTTTGATGATAAGATTTTATCAGAGATTTATTTCGCCTTTATTTCCGTCTACCTGCCGGTTTTATCCTACCTGCTCCACATATTTTATACAAGCATTAGAAAAATATGGAGTTTTTAAGGGTAGTTATTTAGGTATTAAGAGAATTTTAAAGTGTCACCCTTGGCATGAGGGAGGATATGACCCTTTAAAATAATGGAGGAAATTGATGGGACTAATTGCAACACCATTAAGTTATTTGCTCACAAAGCTATATGAAGTGATAGGCGATTACGGTCTGGCTATTGTTGTTTTAACAGTCGTAGTAAAGCTGTGTCTTTATCCTGTGTACGCTAAGCAGACAAAATCTACTATGAAAATGACTGAATTTCAACCTAAAATCAAGGAAATTCAGCAAAAATACGCGAATGATAAGGCTCTTATGAACGAAAAACTCAATGAGCTTTATAAAAGTGAAGGCGCAAGTATGTACGGCGGATGCCTTCCTATGATCGTTCAGATGGTTGTTATCATGGGTCTTTTTGCTTTGCTTAGAAACCCGATGCAATACATAACCGACAGCGATATGATTTTCGCCACGCATGAGAGCTTTTTATGGATTAAGGATTTGGCGCAGCCCGACAAGTGGATTCTTCCTATAGCTGCGGCCGTTGCAACTTTCCTTTCTTTCTCGATGTCGCAGTCAACGATGAATGCCGGCGGAAATGCTCAGCAGACGGCGTTTATGACCAAGACCATGAAGTACTTTTTCCCTATCATGATTCTTTGGATGGCAAGAAGCTATCCTGCGGGACTTGCTGTTTACTGGTTCGGAAGCCAGGTAATTCAGATTTTCTACAACATGAGATTTAATGCGTGGAGAAAGAAATACAAAGAGGAAAGAGAAGCCAAAGAAGCTAAAAGTAAAAAAAGAAGATCAAAAGCATAAGACATTGGAGGAAACATAACATGGATTTTTCTGAAAAGTATGGAAAAGATGTGGAAGCTGCCGTTGAACTGGCCCTTTTAGATCTTAATCTTACAAGAGAAGAAGTTGATGTTACTGTTTTGGAGGAACCTTCTCGCGGATTTTTAGGTATTCATTCAAAGCTTGCGAAGGTAAGAGTTGAAAAGAAAAAGGCACCGGTGAAGGAAGAAAAGAAACAGGAAAAGCCAATCGAATCTGTTAAGCAAGAAAACAAAACCGAAAAGGCAAAAACAGAAAGAGAAAAAGCTCCGAAAAAGGAAGCATCAAGAAATAGAAAAGAAAGAACACCAAAGTTTAGCATTGAAGATGTTAAACCGGTAATTGAAAAAGAGGCTGAGGAAAATCTCACGGTTTGTGAGGATCACCCGGCGCTCAAATTCTTAGAGGAAGTTACTAAGGAAATGGGGCTTGCCCTTGATATAACGGCAAAGGAAGGAAAAGATGTCCTTTACATTGATATTCAGGGAAAAGATTCCGGAACTATCATCGGTAAGAGAGGGCAAACACTGGACGCGATTCAGTATTTGACAAGCCTTGTTGTGAACAAAGAGCAAAATGCATATACAAGAGTAGTTGTAGATGCGGAAAATTACAGAGCAAAGAGAGAAAAAACCCTCGAATTGCTTGCGGTCAGACTTGCTAATAAGGTTGCAAGAACCAAAAAGAGCGTCAGACTTGAGCCTATGAATCCTTACGAAAGAAAGGTTATTCATGCAACTCTTCAGAACCATCCTCAGGTTACTACCAGAAGTGAAGGTCAAGATCCATACAGAAGGGTTATAATTGAATTGAAGTAATTTTGTGGCCCGTTTTTAACGGGCTTACTTTTTTAGAAGTCCGGCGGCAGGGGAATGTCACCGGCAGAAGGCAGATAATATGGAAGATACGATAGCTGCGATTGCCACCGCCCCCGGCGAAGGAGGAATCGGCATTGTAAGAATAAGCGGCGAAGAGTCACTTACAATTTTGGAAAAGATTTTTACCAGGGTAAAAAAGGAATATATAGCAAATGATGAAGTTTTTCCCACCGCCCATAACCGGGAAATCGGAAGCTCAATCCTGCCCCGCAGGATGCATTACGGGTTTGTAAGGGACAATTTTAGCGGAGATCTGATCGATGAGGTGATGGCGGTTTATTTTAAAGGGCCCTATTCATACACGGCAGAGGATGTGGTTGAAATTCAATGCCACGGAAGCCTGGTTTCCCTCAGAAAAATTTTAACGCTGGTTCTGAAAAACGGCGCACGGCTTGCAGAGCCCGGAGAGTTTACCAAAAGAGCTTTTTTAAACGGGCGATTGGATTTATCACAGGCAGAAGCGGTGATAGATTTAATTCGGGCAAAGTCGGATAAGTCCTTTGATGTTGCCTTGAATCAGCTGGAGGGTGTTTTTTCGGAGAATATCCGTCAGATTCGCGCCCGACTTATGGACAGCCTGGTAAATATAACCGTAAACATTGACTACCCCGATGAGGACATCGAGCAGCTTACCTTTGAAAATCTTGTTCGGGAGTTAACGGCGGTGCGATGTAAAATCGAAGAAATGTTAAAGACAGCGGATACCGGGCGAATAATTACGGAGGGATTTAAAATTTCCATTATCGGAAAGCCGAATGTGGGAAAATCATCGCTGATGAACGCTCTTCTCAAAGAAACAAGGGCAATTGTTACTGAAGTGCCGGGGACAACCCGGGATACCATTGAGGAAATGCTGACGATTCGAGGGATTCCGGTAAAACTTACGGATACTGCAGGAATCAGAGAAACCGATGATATAATAGAAAAAATAGGAATAGAAAAAAGCAAAGAAGCCTTTAACAATGCGGACTTGATAATTTTTATGGCTGATAAAAGCCGCCCCCTTGACGAAGAGGATTTTTCCATAATCCGTCAAATAGGAGGGAAGAAGGCCATCGTAATTTTGAATAAAATCGATTTACCACAGGCTTTTAAAGGCAGCGAAATAAAGAAACTTTTGCCCGATGCTTCGGTTATTGAGGCATCCATGGCAGGAGGACAGGGAATCGAAGACATTGAGAATGTTATTGAAAACCTTGTTTACGGCGGTCAGGTAAGGCAAAAGGACAGTATGCTGGTTACAAATGTAAGGCACAAGAACCTTCTCGAAGAAGCCGAAAGTGCGCTTGGGGATGCCATCGAAATGGCGCAAGCCTGTCAACCGCTGGAATTACTTGAAATCGATGTAAATAGAGCCTACGAATGCCTCGGTGCGATTATAGGCGAAGCGGTGGAAGAGGATATTATAAACGAAGTTTTCGCAAGATTTTGTTTAGGAAAATAAAAGAAAGACAATATATTATGGAAAGAAATTTAATGGGTGAATATGATGTTATCGTTGTGGGCGCAGGACACGCAGGCTGCGAGGCGGCTTTGGCATCGGCAAGAATGGGAATGAAAACCCTTATGTTTTCAATAAATTTGGAAGCGGTAGCAATGATGCCTTGCAATCCCTCCATCGGAGGAACGGGCAAGGGACATTTGGTACGGGAAATCGATGCTCTGGGCGGTGAAATGGGAATTAATATTGACAAAACTTTCATTCAGAGCAAAATGCTGAACACCGCAAAGGGCCCTGCGGTTCATTCGTTGCGGGCACAGGCGGACAAGAATAAGTATCATCTTGAGATGAAAAAGACCATCGAAAAAGAGCCGAACCTTGATATGAAACAGGGGGAAGTTACGGATTTGATCGTTGAAGATGGGAAAGTCTGCGGCGTTGAAACGAAAACCCATACTTATTATACCGCAAAGGCGGTTGTTCTTGCCACGGGAACTTTCCTGCGGGGAAAAATTTTCATCGGTGACAGCGCCTTCTCAAGCGGCCCCAACGGACTTGCTCCTGCCAATGAGCTTGCAGACAACCTGAAAAAACACGGAATGAAGCTCCGCAGATTCAAAACCGGAACTCCCGCAAGATGCCTTGGAACAAGCCTTGACTACGAAAAGATGATACCCCAGTACGGTGACGACAAAACGGTGCCATTTTCCTTTATGAATGACGAAATCGGAGAGAACAAGGCGCTGTGCTGGCTTACATATACAAATGAAGAAACCCATCGCATAATCCGTGAAAACTTCCATCGCTCGGCGCTTTTCGGCGGACAAATTGAGGGAATCGGGCCGAGATACTGCCCATCCATCGAGGATAAGGTGAACAGGTTCGCGGATAAGCAGCGTCATCAGACCTTTATCGAACCTGAGGGCTTAGACACAGATGAGATGTATATACAGGGAATGTCTTCCAGCCTTCCGGAGGATGTGCAGTACGCATTCTACAAAACGATACCGGGTCTGGAAAATATAAGGATCGTAAGACCGGCATACGCCATCGAATACGACTGTATCGATCCCCAGGATTTGAAGCTGAACCTGGAATATCGCGGAATCGAAAATCTGTTTTGCGCCGGGCAATTTAACGGAAGCTCCGGATACGAAGAAGCCGCGGCACAGGGACTTATGGCAGGAATTAATGCAGTGCTGAAAATTTCGGGAAAAAATCCATTTATCCTCGGAAGAGATGAGGCTTATATTGGCGTTCTAATCGACGATTTAGTGACCAAAGGTACTAACGAACCTTACAGAATTATGACCAGCAGAGCCGAATATAGGCTGCTTCTGAGGCAAGACAACGCAGA